>JAHEIA010000307.1 GCA_024639625.1 Chromatiales bacterium | reverse complement strand
TGGCATTCGGGGTCGCCTGGCCTATCCTGGCTTCGAGATCCGCGCCCGCAACATTGAAGTAGCGCAGCGCCACATAACGAAAATCCGTCGCCGCCGAGAGATCTCTCAATATCGCCTCGATCATCAACTTTGACGTTCCGTAGGGGTTGATAGGGACCGTGGGCGTCGCCTCGTCCGCCCGCCCACCGCTTGGTATCCCGTAAACGGCAGCGGTCGAGGAAAAGATGAACTTCCGAACGCCCGTCTCAACGCAGCACTGCAATAGATTTCGCGTGCCGCAGGTATTGTTTCCATAATACTTCAACGGGTGCATGACGGACTCATTTACGTCGACCGACGCGGCAAAGTGCAGTACTGCGTCAAACCGGTGCTGCGCGCAGAGCCGCCGTAAACCCTCGTAGTCGTTGATGTCGCCCTCTACCAACTCTCCGTGTAAGAGTGCCCACGCATGTCCTGTCGACAGATTGTCCAGCACCACAACATGATGTCCCGCTTCACCAAGTTGGCGAACGACATGGCTGCCGATGTAGCCCGCTCCGCCGGTGACTAATAAGTCCATTTGTTTTGCTCCTTAACCAATATCCGATACAGCAACACCCGTTTGTGTACGATGACTCGAGCTCCCAAAGCGATCCTCCGGATCGGTGTCGAGCTTCCGTATGGAGCGACGTCTCGCAGTCGAAAGTTTGCGACACCGATCTACCCGATCACATCGGAAATCGTGGCCGGTCTTCCCAAAATCGCCCCCACCTATTTGGGGTTGGCGTGACCCATCTCCTGTTCCGCCGCCCACACCCGGTAGCGGACCGCGAAACCATCCGGAACGTAAACCACCATCGGCAGCTGGCTGTTATAACGCTGCAGGAAACCGTTCCCCCGGACGGCTACGAAGGCCTCGATACGCTCCTCGCCAGGCGGGCAGGCCATCATGGTCGAGGCGGGCCCGCCGGCCTGGTGCAAAACGAAGTAGGGATAACCCCAGCCCTCCGCTACCCGCTTCTCCAGATCGCCGCCGAACCAGGTCTGATTGCAGTCGACGGACAGGGTCTTGCCAACGACGATTTCCACCTTCCGATCGCTCTCATTCTCCAGTGCAGGAAGCCGAAACACCATGCGCTGAAACCCCGGCGCAGCTACAGGATAAGGCCTCATGTCATCTCCAGCCGCCGCTTCCAGAACGGTCAAGGGTAGCAGCAGGATTAGAGCTACTGGCCACAAGTATCTCATGTTGCACCTCATCGCTTGCGCGGACTCGTACCTTGACGCGCCCCGGGTTACTCGAGATCGATCGCCCGGATCGCTTGTTCGAGGAACTCGATTCGGTCACAGATCTCGCTAGCGGTGCGGCCCTTCCGAGCTTCAACGACGCTCTTGTCGCCGTGAAGCTGCATGACGAGCCAACCCCGAACCATAGTGTAATATCTTGAATCGGTGCCCAAGTCCACGATCGCCGACATCGCACCGGGGGCTCGCGGATTCCAGATGGCTGCTCGTACCGCGAGCACCCTTCTGCCAAGACTCAGAGCCTCTTCGTCATTCCAGGCAGGCTGTTCCGCCCGCGACACAGTCCCGCCTGTCTCTCCTGCAAGCAGCGTCCCAACAAGCGGTAGCAACAGACTGCACGCCATGAATCTCTGCCGCATAACGGCTTGTCACGCCCCATCCGGCCGTCTATCCGACTCGCACTCCTCCGCCAGCCCCCTGCCATAATGTTGGTGCAATAGGGCTTCGTCTTCCGCGGTGATAGGCGCGTTGGGATCATAAACGGGCGCCGTCGCGATCGATCCACGGTCCAGATCTACCGACACCTGATTGTCGAACCAGCTGACCTCCTGTATCCAGTCAGTCGCCACCAACACGTGCTTTCCGGGCAGCCAGTTGCGAGTATTGATCTCCAAGTAGCGCAGAGCCCAGTCCCGGTCGTCGAGGATCAGGTCCCCGACATGGCCGATCTCGCCGTCCAGGGCGTGGATATGGTAACCAATGATTTCGTCACTGTTGCGCAGATGTGGATGCTCCGGCTTTTCCGGCAACCGGCCTTCCTTTTGCTGCTCGTCGGCGCCCTGACCTTTTCCCCCGACCAGGGTACTCGCTATCCAATTGCGCTCCCATTGATAGTGGCGAAAAAACTCCTCCGCGTAATGCATCGCCACCGGTTTCTCCGATCCCACCGGGGCACCACTGCGGATTTGCTCACGTGTTAAACCCACGTCTAGACGGCTGTCTTCGGCACCTACCCCCTGTACCGAACACGGCGCGACCAATACGTCTCCACCGTGAAACCAGGTCCCGGTCCGTATCACGAAATAACGGACGACCCACACTGAATCGTCGATGTAGACCTCTTTCAGGGTACCGATTTCGCCATCCGTGGCGTGCAGCGTACACCGTTTCAGTCTTCCCAGCCGATGTAGGTGCGTCATCAATTTTACCTCGCTACGCTGGCCGGCGCACACCGACTCGGGCCAGGGAAATGCACCAGCGCCGGTACTGGCCACGCTGTTGCAGACGGTCTGCGATATATTGTAGTTGCTACGCCGTCGCCGTGCCGCCCCGAGCTCACCCGCCAAGCGGAGCAGGTGCGATACCGGTTCAGTGCATCGCTTCGGCTGCTTGCCCCTCGGACTACCCAATACGCGAAATATGGGCGTCGCCAGACGCAGGGCGATACATCTTCCCGCACCTGTCGGTGCCGGGTGGACCGCTGATCTCCGCGTTCGAGGCACTGAATGCAAGGGCTGTGTGCTGCCGGCGGAAACGATCGCTGCAGTTTTCCGGTCTTCACCAAATAAGAACGATCCGTCCCGGTACAACGCGAGGCCGCAGCAGGCGATCCCGATAGCACCCGATTCCAGGTGCCTGCGCCTTGCCCCGAAGCTCGGATAGAGCGGGCTCGTCAAACCGGTTTGCGGGTCCCCTATCGGGGTCTCTAAAAGGAACGCTCGAGGACGACAGCCATGCAACTGACGAATGAGCACACTAGCGGGTTCCCGGTATCTGCGCTGGAGCTGATGGCGGCCCTGTTCATCTCCATAATGGGGCTGTTCTTGTTGTGGGCAATCACCGCCTTTGTCGTCGATGTAGCCCAGATCAAGGAGGCGGTCCGTGCCGGGTACGACATGACGGGAGAATGCGGCCGATGCCTCTCCGCCTGACCTTTCGAGCTCTCCGAACCATTCGAAGCAGCCGCTATCTGCTGCTGCTGATCGCGCTCACGACCCTGCTTACCCTTTATCCGTTCTGGGGCCGGGACGTCGTTGGCCTCGCTACCTTCGACCTCGTGTTTTGGGGTGTGCTGCTGGGGGGGCTCTGGGCGTTGCACCGGACCCGGCGCCTGCTGGGTATAGCAGTAGCCCTCGCGATCGCGGCCTTTATCGCGAGCGTGGCGACCTATCTCACGTCGTCCCGGGGCATCTTGTTGGTGAGTTGTCTGTTGGACCTGACATTGTTGGTCTTCGTAACCGCCAATATCCTCTCCCATGTCGTGCTCGACGAGGGGCGAATGGATGCGGATCGTATTTTCGGGGCCGTCTGCGGCTATCTGTTGATCGGACTCTGCTGGGCGTTGATCTACGGTGCTCTCGACCTCATGCAACCGGGTTCTTTCCATCTCGGCAAGGCTCCGGTTCCGCCGCCGGATCCGAATGCGGACCCCGCGCCGCACTTCGCGGACATGGATCCCCTGCTCTATTACAGCCTGGTCACGCTCAGCACTCTCGGCTACGGGGACATAGTGGCTATGACCCGAGCCGCGCGCTCTCTTTCGGCACTGGAGGCAATCGTCGGGCAGTTGTACATGGCCGTCGTCGTAGCAAGGTTAATCGGATTGCAGCTTTTGGCCCGACGCCACGAACGACCCTGAAACACACCTGCCGAGACCCCATCAATAGGCCTTCCGATAGTTTATATTATGCTTTAATTTAATTACTTTTCTTATTGTTTAATATGGTATAAAAACGTATTCCCCGGATCGATCAGCGTGCAACCGCTGGCGTCGCGGTCCTTGCGACCCGTTCCTCGCTGCTCTGTCAGCAACCCATCGTGGCTGCCCCTCGAGGGCGGGAACTCGCTGCATCCCAACGAACCGGCGCAAACACCAGAGTCTAAAGCTGCGACTCGACGGGCAACAGGCCCATGAAGCCGACCCCGAAGCGCTGCCAAAAGCTGGTGTGTGGATCGACCGAATAGGACGGTTGTTCGCTGCCGCGCTGATCGTACCAAAAGATCTGTTCGCGCCCCTGCGCGTCGGTCTCCAACGCCAACCGATAAACGCGCCGGTCCAGCGCCTCGTCGATCCCTGCGACAAGCCGGGACGCGAGTTCCGGCGACGTTAGCACGACACCGATCTCGGTGTTTTCGTGGATTGACCTCGGATCGAGGTTCAACGAGCCGATGAACACGTTCTTGCGGTCGAATATGAAGGCCTTGGAATGCAGGCTGGCCTTGGACGATCCGGACAACCTTGACCTGTCACCTCGCCGCTTGCTCTTGTCCGGGTCAGGTTTCATCTCATAGAGCTCGACACCCCCGCGCAGCAGCTTCTTGCGGTACTTGGCATAACCCGAATGGACTGCCGACACATCTGTGGAGGCCA
>JAHEIA010000306.1 GCA_024639625.1 Chromatiales bacterium | reverse complement strand
TTCGAACCGTTGCGCATCGTCTCCGCCGACGCTCAAGGACTGCCCGCACCGAACCTGCCGCCGATCCTGCGCAGCGGAAGCGCGGGCACCCCCAGGCTCGACCCGATCACCCTTGACTTCCAATTCTTGCCTGCCGGGGCCGACACCCTCCCGGCGGATGCCCCGGTGACGCCGATGCCCATCACCACCATCGAAGCGGCGCGTACCGTGCATGCGACAACCCGTCAGTCCTGCCTGAACTGTCACGCAGGCGCTGGCGGCTCCGACGGAGGCAAGCGCGGCGATCTCTCCTCGTTGCTGGTAGACCCTCCGGCGCACCTCGATGTGCACATGAGCTCGGAGAATGGAGGGGCGGATCTTACCTGCGCGGATTGCCACAACGGGGGGGGTCATCGGGTACGCGGTCGCGGGCTGGACCTACGGCCAAACGATACCCCGGGACGATTCACGTGCGCCACCAGCGGTTGCCACGACGAGCGGCCCCATGGGGACTTCAATAATCGGGTGGGATCCAGTCTGGATACGCACGCCTTACGCATCGCCTGCCAGAGTTGCCATATTCCGACCTACGCCAAGGGGTTGGCTACCGAAGTAGCGCGCGATTGGCTGCGACCGCGCTATTCGGAAAGCGCCTGCAACGGACGCGGGGGCTGGCTGCCCGAAGAGACAAAACGGGCCGACCTACTCCCCAGCTACGCCTGGTTCGACGGCACCAGCGAGGTCTATTTTCTCGGCGAATCCTTGCAAGACGTGCCCAGAGTCCCCCTCAGCGACGCTAGCCTGGCGTATGTTCTCGGTCAACCGAACGGCGACGTGGCCTCGCCTGGCGCCAAGATCTATCCGATGAAGGAACATACGAGTAATCTGGCCCGCCATCTCGCCAGCAACACCCTGATCGCCCATTCGACCTTCGAATTCTTCCGCAGCGGAGATTTCGCCAGCGCGGTCGCGAGCGGCATGGCGCAGACCCCGGGGATGCTGGCCACCGACAACTACGAAATCGTCTCCGTTCACACCTTCCAGACCTTGAATCACGGGGTGGAAAGCAGTGAAAGCGCTCTCGACTGTGGGGCCTGCCATGCCCTCCTTAGTGGCGGCCCGCTGCGTATGAACCTGAAGGAGGAACTCGGTTATGCGCTGAAAGGACCCGAGACCACCGTGTGTACACAGTGCCACGAATGGGAGGGCGCGCTACGCTTCAATGCAGTCCACTACGAGCATGTGCGCAAAAAGGGGTTCGACTGTGCACTCTGCCACAAGTTCTCGCGGCCGGAACGGGCGCTGTCTACCAGAGCTGCCCGCGAGGAAGACGACTAGGTGGCGCCAGCATAGTCGGATGACCGTATCCCGCACACCGGTCATGCGCAATCACGCGAGACCGGGCACGGGCGCAGAGGCCGGATTCCTGATTTACCCCGGATCCCCTAGCCGGTGTTACGTCGTTGCAGGCCGGTTCATTCGGCGTACCAACTTGGCTTCGGACCCGCGCGATGGATACGCCGCCGAGGAGAGGCGCACTGCAGCCTCTGGACCGTCCGATGACATGAGATGTCGCCATCTGGGCTCATGTAGCGGAAAAGACGCACCGGAAAACGGAATTCTGAGAAAACCACAGTGAATCCAGCGTTTTTTTGACAATGATTCACGTTTTTCTGAACTCTTTTCAAAGCGCTGGGTCTTTTGTTGTGGTATATTGTCTATTAAGTAAGAGTTTACTAATATACTCTTGTGCGGGAGCTAAAGGGTTACTGCGCGGCACCCCTAGCCTGGAAATCGAACCGATGTCGTACGAGACAAGAATTGACGAAATGGTCGGCCAGCACGTGGCTGAATTCCAAATGGAGGTTTCGCTGGCCAAGAAGATGGGAGGCCACCAGAGCAAGCGTGCGCCGGAAATGCCGTACGGGTATCCGGCAGCGGTGTACCGCCCGCTGCATGTCTGCCGAGCACCTCAGTTTAAACGTTTCGTAGCCCTCACGGGCGGCACGTTGAGCAACGGGGTTCCACGGGTACTGAGCGCCGACATGGTTGATCAGTACGTACTTGGTGTCTACAACCCTGTTCGCAGCTAGACCCCCCCCGAGAGGCTACACCACCCCGGCGCGAGCCTTCAGCGTCCCCACGCTTCTCCCCTGCGCCTGTGCTTCAACAGCCGCGCGGCGATCCTTCTCCACCCGGTTCGCAGCGAAACCCAGGCCCGGGCTGCTACAATAACGGCCAAGCCACCGAAAACCTGAGGGAGTGCCCACCGATGGCGCAACCGGAAGCAAAAGACGACGCACTCTACAACCTTCTTTGCGACGGAAAGATCAGCGAATTCAACAACCGCAAGAGCGCTGGCGAGACAGCAGACCTGCGCGGTGCGAATTTGCGAGGTATCGATCTGCGCAAACTCGATGCGAGCGGTCTGGATATGAGCGACTGCTACCTACGTCACGCCGACTTGCGTGGGGTCGATTTCAGCCGTGCTAAACTGGAAGGGGCCAGCATCAACGGGGCACGCATCTCCGGCGCCTATTTTCCGTCCGAGCTGAGCGCGGACGAGATCCTCCTGTCGCTAGTACACGGAACCCGTATGCGCTACCGCGGCTAATCGAACAGCAGGACCTGGGCGTGACTGGCATGCCAGAACGGCGCCCTGTCGGTAGGCGGAGCACTCAGGGCGAGCGCGCGCTCGACTTGCGAAGCAATAGCCGGGTCTTTCTGCAGGGGCTCCAGCCGCCGGCTGAGTTCGATGATCACGGCAGAGGGCGCAGGTAGCGGACCGTCTGAAAGAGCCGGTTCGCGAGGCTGACCGGGCAATCGCAGCGTATCCGATTGCTGCCATCCGTCTTCGAAGAAAAAACGTCGCCAGGCGTCGCCTACCAAGCGTGCAGCCAGCTTGCTGTCCGCTGCATCTCCGCTCACCGCGGACCAGGCCGCCAATCCGCAAGCCACATACGCATAATCCTGCAGACCGACAGTACCGATAGGATGCGATGCCGAACCGGCTCGGGCGATGCGCTTGCCGTCCCACAATTGCTCTAGAAGAAAACTCCGCAGGGCCTGCCCCGCAGCCCGGTAGCGAGGTTCCGAAAGCTGCTGCACCGCCTCGCTCAGTGCCGAGAGCAGCAACCCGTTCCAGCCCGCAAGCTGCTTGTCGTCTCGGGGCAGACTGCGTTGCTCACGCCGCCGCAGCAGCTTCTGTGTTGCCGTCTCGAGCAAAGCATGCACCTCGTCAAGTGCAACCCCGGCTTCCTCCGCCACCTGCGCTTCACTGCGCCAGCGCAGGGGAAGATAACCTGCCTCGTGGTCCGGGGCACCGAAGAGCCGCCAGCGCAACCTAGCCACCGCCAGTTCCTCGGGCGTGAGCAGATCGCTGAGCTCCGCCTCGGTCCATAGGTAGAATCCCCCCTCGACGCCTTGGTCGTCGACCGCCGACAAACTGGCGATGAAGCCCCCGTCCTCGCCAGCGAGATCGCGCAAAGCAAAATCCAGTGTGTCGCGGGCCACCTCGAGATAGTCGGATCTCTGCAGCAGCCGCGCGGCTCGCAGATAGACCTGAACCAACAAGGCATTGGTATACAGCATCTTCTCGAAATGGGGATCCTGCCACCCCGGATCCTCCGTATAGCGAAAGAATCCGCCGCCGAGTTGATCGCGCATACCCTGCTTCGCCATCTGATCCAATGTCAGCTCCATCCACTGGAGCAAAGGCGGATTTGGCTCGCGCTCGAGCTGGTCCAGCAGTACGAGCAGTTGCGGGGCCATCGGGAAACGACTCTGCGGACCGAAGCCCCCTTCCATTTCGTCGGCGAGCTTGAGCGCCTCGCTCAACAGGCGCTGGCGCAAAAGTCGTCGATCGGGTTTTTCCCCCACCTTCGGCTTAGCACTTTGCGATTGCGCTTCCTGCGCCGCCTGGCGCGCCAACGTGATCAGGGTATCGCGCCGCTGGACCCATAGTTCGCCAGCCCTTTCGAGCACCGATCGAAATTGGGCCGGGGGCGCATAGGTGAGACCGAAGACCGGGAACCCCTCGGGCGTCAGGATCACATTCAGCGGCCAACCGGCACTGCCGCGCGTGCGCTGAACAAAATCGATCAAGTAAGCGTCAAGCGCGGGGTGGAGTTCCCGGTCGACCTTCACCGCGATAAAGCCCTGGTTGAGGAGACGAGCGATATCCGGGTTACGGTAGCTTTCGCGCTGCATCACATGGCACCAGTGACAGGCATAATAGCCGCTGGACACGAAGATCAGGCGTCCCTGTTCCTGCGCCAGCGCCAATACGTCCGCTCCCCAGTCCTGCCAATGAACCGGGTCCTGCCCGTGCATCGCAAGATAGGGGGAGGGGTGGTCAGCGAGACGGTTGTCCAGACTGGCGCGGACGCCGAACGGAGCAACCAGCAACAGGGTAAAGACGAGCGCACGCAGCATGCGGGGCCGTTCTCCGGTTTGACCAAGCACGCAACCTTGCGGGCCTGCTTGTGGCGATGGGCTCAGACCGTGCTCGCCTGCATCCAGAGAGGACGTTCCGCCAGCATACGGGACAGAGCTGCACTGTCCATCGGTTTGGCGAACCAGTAACCCTGCACCTGGGGACAACGCAGCTCCTGCAG
>JAHEIA010000305.1 GCA_024639625.1 Chromatiales bacterium | reverse complement strand
GCCCTCTGCGCCGAGTTCCGCCCTATGGAGGGCCATCTTGATACGATCACGCGAGATCTCCCGCACCTGAGCGGCAAGCGTGGTGAGCTTATGGGCCTGTTGCAGCAACTGCAAAGGCAGGGCTTTTTCGTCTCCGCGCGGCGATTCTTGGCCGCCCTGGCGCCCGCGTCAGGCGTCTCGGACGACGGCTCAGGGTCTCCTCCGAACGTGTACATTCGCACCTGCGACCGCCCGGATCTCCTCCGGCGGTTGCTTTCTAGCTTGGATAAGCTGCCCCGGCAACCTGCCAGGAGCTACGAGGTGATCGACGATTCGCGGGACCCCGAGAATCGGAAACGCAATCGATCGCTGGTCGAGCAACTAGGGTCGGAGAGCAGACTCGCAGCGCGTTACCACGGCCGGCAGTACAGGCAGACCCGCTATCAGGCGCTGTCGGAGGCGTTGCCGGAATGCGCCTCCGCAGTGCGTTTTCTGCAGGCGCAAACGATCGGCAGTGACGCGATTACCCCAGGTGCGGCGTTGAACTATGCCTTGATGGTCTCTGCCGGCAAGCGTCTGCTGCTCATGGATGACGACGTCGTCTGCCGCGTTTTGGCTCCTCCGCAGACCGCCGGGGGTATCGAATTCTCTTCGCGGCAGAAGGAAGTGAGGTTCTTGGTCGACGAACCGGAGTTGCTGGAACAGGCGGAAGCGCTTGCCATCGATCCGTTTCACGAGCACGCGAAGATGCTCGGGCTGTCCCTGGCACGCGCGCTGGCCGAACCAGGTCATCAGTCTGGATCTGAGGATGCAGTTCGCTTCCTGAGCCAGGAAGACCTGAATGTCATAACGGCGGACTCGCGGCTGCTCGTCACTACGACCGGGATCTATGGCGATCCCGGCACCGCATCCAATGATTGGCTCCTAGGTCTGCAGGGGGCGTCGCGCGACAGCCTATTGGGCCGCGACGCAGCGGACTACACCCGCAACAAGACCGCGCGGACGCTCTGGCTGGGACGTGCACGGCCCCATTTCGCGGTTCGTTCCCCCTTGATGACAGGCACTATTCTCGGGATCGATAATCGAGCCTTGGTGCCGCCCACGTTTTCCTATCTGCGCAACGAAGACTATCTATTCGGCGTGGCCCTGCAATTCGTGCATCCACGCTCCATGGGGTACGAGTTTCCCTGGGCGCTGCCCCATCTGCCGATCCCCCCCAGGACCTGGGATGCCTCAGCGATGGGACAACCGGTGGCGGTTGGTTTGTTGCGTTTCCTGGGCGACTATCTATGGCGGGAAGCGGCGCGCTGCATTTCCCAATCCCCAGAAGATCGCCTGCGCCACCTCGCGGGTTTGCTTTTCGACCTGGCCGGCATCTCCGATGGCGCTCTGCGGCGTACCGTGGAGGACTACCGGCTGAGCGCCTTGGCGAACGTATTGCAGGCAAATAGCGAGTTGCTGGAGCGCTTCCCCCAGGCCCCGGAATACTGGCGGCGAGACGTGGAAAATGGCCTGCGAGCCAATCAGCAGGTTCTCGCAAAACCGGCGGACCCTCTGTTCGTCGACCTTGCGGATTCTGCTGCCGCAGGTACGCAAGGCGAGTTGTTTCGCCGTTTGCTCGAAGGCTTCGCCGAAGCGGTCGCCGACTGGCCGAAGATCCGCGCCGTCGCGCAGGAACTGGCGGATTGATGAGCGGAGGCTGTGCGATCCTGCGGCGACGGCATGCGCCGCGTCATGAGGCGCCAGGCGCGGGGTGCCCGGCCATATTGGCCGCGGATGCCTGAACCGGCTCGCAACGCCTACCGCCCCGGGTTGTGTGTGTGCATCCCGGTCGGCCCCGCGGACCTGCCCGAACTCGCGCAGACACTGCGGTCGCTGGCTGCGGCGCGGCGGATTCCGGGGGGCACGCGGCTGTGTCTTCTGCCCGGGGTCGAGCCGGGTGCGGTCGAGCCGTTTTTGCCCGCAGACTCCGGCGGCGCGGTCGAGTTTCGCCGCTGCGCCGGCGAGCAGCCTCTGGGCGCGTTGCTCGAATGCACCGGCCAGGGGGAGGCCGACGTATTGTTTCTGCGCCCGGGCATGCAACTCCCTCCTGCGGTGGATTGCCGATTGCGCTGGGCGGCGTACCGTGACGAAAGGGTCGGTATCGCGGCGCCGCTCGCGACCCAAGGTCGCTCGCTTGTCGTCCCGTCCCAATTGGTGGGCCAGTACGCAGCACAGGTTTCACTGGCGGAGTTCGATCGCTTTCTGCTGGGCCTCGCGGAGTACCGAAGTTTCTCCGCCGCTGCCCCGCACCCGGGTTGTTTCTACCTGCGCCACAAGGGTCTGGAGCTACTTTGCCGGCACCCCTCTTGGGTGGCGGAAGAGGCCGGACAGACCCTCGCGGCGATGGTCCGCCAGTTGCGCGAGGCCGGACTCGATACCGTGGTCTGCGATCATCTTGCGGTGGCGGGGTGTTGCGCGGAGGAGGCCAGCGCGCTCGCCTGGATCGAGGCCACTGAGGAGGGCAAAGGTTTCCTGGATCTGCACCCGCTCGCACCTTTGGCGTCGCGTGCCCACGTGCTATTGCGCGAGCAACAGCGGCCGCGGGTGCACCCGGGTCCGCCGTTGCAGCCGGTGATCCTGCACCTGGGCCACAGTTGGGGCGGCGGACTCGATCGTTGGATTGCCGATTACGCGGCGGCGGATCGAGCGGCCCACCACCTGGTGCTGAGATCGATCGGCAACTGGGGCGCGTTCGGTCAGAGCCTGGCCCTCTATGCACAGGGGCCGGCGGGGACCTTGATCGAAGAGCACGGTCTGGGGCGGCCTATCCGCGCAACCGAGGTCACCCATGCCCGATATCGGGATATTCTGGCGGACATCATCGAGCGGCACGCGATCGATGCGGTGTTCGTGTCCTCCTTGATCGGGCACTCGTTCGATGCCTTGGAGTTCGACCGGCCGACCTTTCTGATCTGTCACGATTATTATCCTTTTTGTCCGGCACTCAATATCTCCTTCGGCGGCGTATGCTCGGTCTGCGATGCGGAGAGGCTCGAGCGGTGTTTCGCGAGCAACGAGCACAACCGGTTCTTCCGCAACGTCGATGCCGGGGATTGGGTGGCGATTCGCGCGCGGTTCGCGGCCGTGATGCAGCAACGGGAGATCCCCTTGGTGGCGCCATCGGCATCGGTGATACGGAACCTGCGCCGTCTGGACCCCCGGCTGGGTTCTCTTCCGACGAAGGTCATTTCGCATGGAATGCAAGCCTTGCCATGGATCGAGCACCCCCAGGCGAAGCGATCCAGGCTGAGGGTTCTGTTGCTTGGCCACCTTACATTGAACAAAGGGAAGAGACTGTTGCTGGATGCGCTCCCGGCGCTGTCGGCGGAGGCGGAGTTTTACCTGCTCGGCTGCGGCCAGGACTGTGACGAGTTGCGTTCCCGAGAGGGGGTTGTCGAGGTCGTAGAGCGCTACGAGCGGGAAAGGCTGCCTGATCTGGTGCGCGCAATCCAGCCCGACCTGGGGCTCTTGTTATCTGTGGTGCCGGAAACCTTCAGCTACACCCTCAGCGAACTGACATCCTTGGGGATCCCAGTGCTGGCGACCCGGGTCGGCAGTTTCGAGGACCGCATTGAAGACGGGAAGAACGGTTTTCTATGCGAACCCGACGTCCGGTCGGTGGTCGACAAGCTCCACCTGCTCAACCGGCAGCCTGAGATGATTGAGCCGATTCGAAAACGGTTGCGTCGCCAGGTTAACCCATCGCCTGAGGCCATGGTGGCGGCCTACTGGGAGCTGGTGCCGCTGCACGGTTTTTCCTATGCAAGCTACAGCCGCCGGGATCACGGGTTGGCGGGCGAGCAAGAGGGTTCGCCGGTCACGCCGCTGCGCAACATCAAACACATGGGCCTCCCGTTCACCGAGTTGGTGCGCCAGCTCCAGGAGCTCATCGGGGAGAAGATCGACACCAGCCCGCGGCTCAGTAATTGGCAGCGCCGACTGCTCAAGCCGGTCCATCGCGGCCTGGCGTTTTGCGTCGATTTGTTGCTGAAGCTGGTTCTGCGCAGTCGCGGAGGTTCTCAGCGCCGCGCCGGATAGCGCGTGTTGGCGCGCAGGCTGCAGCACCTCCGGCGATCCGGTTGCTGGGCCGCGCTCTACCCGGCTGATCAATGGTAGAGGTTGGGAAACAAACGGCGCAGCAGGATTCGGGCGGACCAGGGTGACACCCCAGACGACAACAGGTAGGTTGCGAGGAACTTCTTGATTCCGAATCGCTTCACCAGGTCCAGGTCTTCCGGGTAGCGAAACAGGTGGCGAAGGTTCCGCGCGCGGGAGATTGGCCCCATCGGCAACAGGCGGAAGCGCAAGTCCGCCACATCGATTAGAGCCAGCTCGCCGTCTGGCTGCAGGAGGACGTTTCCCAGGTGGAGGGAGCGGAAGTAGATGCCTTTGTGGTGCAGCAACGCGATGAATTCGGCGACCTTGCGCAACGCAGCGATGCTCGAGGGGTCGTTAGCGAACAGTTTGCGTATCGGTTGCCCCGGAAGCAACGGATAGATCACCGCGTCGCGTCGAATTGAGGGGCATTGATACACGTCCCCTACTCTTACCGAAGGGATGCCGTATCGGTTGAGA
>JAHEIA010000304.1 GCA_024639625.1 Chromatiales bacterium | reverse complement strand
CCGGACGGGTTTTGTGCGCTACGTCACACACGCTCGGGCATTGCAGTTCGCTGGTGCTACCTCAGTCACATTTGTCCGGCGAAGCAGATGCGTGGGATCTCGCGCTGCTTACACTGCAACACAACGGATAGCGCGTGCCCAGGAAGGGGATGGATCTGGAGGATTGTGGGAGGTACTGGATATGAACAATCGATCTGATTGCGCCTTTTCTTCTCGCCCGCTACGCGCCTCGGCGCCCGCGCAGGGCTCCGCGTCCTAGCCAAACGGCGATCTCGATTTTTCTCCGACGAACTCACTCAGAGCCGGCTTGATCCGACGCGCTCGACGGGCCGGCACGGCTCGCCAAACGGGCTCTGGGTGTGACTTTTGGCCGGAGGATTCCTTACTCAATTTATCGCTGCTCGGGACTGCGTATATTACGCGGTCTGCAGCAGGTTGTGACCTAGAAAACTGGAGGGTTGTACATTATGCGAAAGGAACTGGATATCGTCGTTATCGGTGCCGGCCATGCGGGCCTGAACGCGATCAAGGAAATACGCAAAGTGACCGACAATTACATGCTGGTCAACGGGGGTGAACTCGGCACCACCTGTGCGAGATTCGGTTGCATGCCTTCCAAGGTGGCGATCCAACTTGCGGAGGTGTTTCATACCCGCTCGCGCTACGGCAAATACGGTATCGAGGGTGGCAGTGACCTGCGCGTCGACTCGATGGAAGTGCTGGAACATGTGCGTGACCAGAGAGACACCTTCGTCGATCTTATATTGGCCAACACCACAGACGAGATGGGTGACGAGCTGATCGACGGTTATGCGGAGTTCCTTGGTCCGCGGAAGCTCAAGATCGGGCAACGGGTCATCGAGGCGAAAGCGGTCGTTGTCGCTACCGGCGCTCGGTCCTACGTCCCCCCCGCATGGCGGGCTTTCGAACAGGATCTTATTACCGTGGAAAATCTGTTCGAGCAGGAACGGCTTCCGGAATCGATAGCGATTGTTGGAATGGGGCCGATCGGAATCGAGATCGGCCAGGCCCTGCACCGTCTCGGAGTCTCGGTGACTGGAATCGAACAGGGCACCCGGATCGCCCGCATCGACGACCCGGTGGTGAACCAGGTGGCGCTGGATACCTTGTCCCGCGAGTTCCCCATCTGGCTGGGCGAACAGGCGGTCGTCCGTCGGGCGAACGGCGGCCTTTTGGTGCAAGCCGGAGAACGCTCGGTTCAAGTGGAGAAGGTTTTCGTCGCCATGGGGCGACGGCCGAACCTGGAGACCCTCAGAATCCATCGCCTAGGGGTGCCATTGAACACCTTGGGGGTACCGAGTTTCGATCCGACGACCATGCAGGTAGGGGATCTTCCGGTGTTTCTAGCCGGTGATGTGACCGGGAGCACGGCAACCCTGCAACGGGCTGCCGACGAGGGGAGAATCGCCGGCTACAACGCGGTGCGCACCTACCCGGTCGCTTTCAAGCCGAAGACCGCCTTGTCCATCATCTTCACCGAGCCCAACGTGGCGTCGGTGGGCTTCGCGCTCGAGGAACTGCGCGCCGACGAGATTGAGATAGGACAGATCCGTTTCGGACCCATCGGGCGTGCCATGATCATGGGACAGAATCGGGGGATCCTTCGCGTCTATGCGGAAAAGGATTCAGGGCAGATCCTCGGCGCCGCAATGACCGGGCCGCGCTGCGAGCACTTGGCGCACCTCCTGGGGTGGGCGGTGGAGAAAAGGATGACGGTCAATGACGTACTCAAGATGCCGTTCTACCACCCGGTGGTCGAAGAAGTACTGCAGGACCTGATGCATGAGATGTCGCGGAAAATCTTCGGCAGCGGCGACTCCATGAATCAGTTCCAGCGCCTGCGGTTGAACTATTCCCAGTCGGTCAGGGTGTCGTGACGTTGGTCCGGTAGGCTTTGCCGCAAGAGCGGGTTCTCCCGCAGGAGGCAGCGCTGGTGCAGGGACGTACCCTTGCGGCAGTCCGAGCCCCGGTTCGGCACGCGCGCTAGACGTGCGCCGCTCGCCACTTCGCCATGGATGGGTAGCAGACCTCCAATAGGTTGCCCGACGGGTCGCGAAACAGGATCATTTCCCCGCCGCGTTGCGGCTTGGGACCGCTGACAATGTCCAACCCCAGCTCCCTCACCCCTGAAACGACCTCGGCAAATGCCTTCGCCTCGCAGGGGAAGGCCAGATGCGCCTGTGTGTATTGGCCGAAATCGTAGGTCGGTATCTCGATCAGTCCCAGCGCTGCTGAACCGACGCCGACGAAAGCCTGCCTCGGGTTGTTCCAGCGGGCGATTATCGAGAAGCCGAACATCTCACGGTAAAAGCGCAGGCTTTCTTCCAGATCGAGCACGATGAGCCCGACACGGTCAATAACGGGTCGAATCATCATACGCCTCGGGATGTCTTCTCGCAGGTCAGTGCGAGGGTGCCTTTGCATTCCTCGACGACGAGTGAGCTGAGCCTTCAGAACGGAAAGCCCAGGTTCACTCGCAAACCGTCGAAGCCACTGCCGTAAAGGTAGCTCAATCCAAGCCGGGGCATATCGAAGCGCCACCAGGAAAAGCGAGGTTCGGTGCCGATGCTTGCCCCGACCTCAAGCATGCTGTACAGCTCCTTGTTGCCTTCATCCGGAAGCGGAAAGTCCAGATCGTTGACGAAATAGGATCCGACAACGAACACCCCGATATTCGTTGGCCGGTCGCGGATGGAGAAGGAAACCGGGAATCGAAAGTCCAACCCTAGATCTAACTTGGAGAAGTTGTGGGTCTCGCCTTCGCTCGATGGGTTACTGCCGGCGAAAAGTAGGCCGCCCCCAAGGGAGACAGTGAAATTCTCACGCGGGAAGACACCTAGCCCCTTCAGACCGACGCCGTAGATCGAGGCGCTCTCGCCGCTCGTGAAGTCCTTGCCGAAGCCGATCTGAGCGAAGGGTTTGAGCTGCCAGTGCTCGGATAGCGGGATCTCGAGCTCGATGCCGGGTATGAAGGCGATCGTTTCCAGGTTGCTCGGTAGTTGCTCGAAGTTGAGCACGCCGAGCGATACCGGCATGCGGATATTCACTCCCCATTGTTTCTTCCCCGCGGCCTGCCAGGGAACATAGATCGGGAGGTTGAGGATCGCGGCCTTGCGGTCCGCCACTTTGTACACGCCGGTACCCAGCCAGGTGGCGAAGGCGAAGTTGACCAATTCGCCCTCGTCGTCCGTGGCGTAGACTGGGCCTGCCGACAGCAAATTCAACCAGGTGATCAGGGTCAGCACCCCAGGAACGCCATGCCGCTTCCAACTCAGCTTCATCGTGCTGCCTATCCTCGTTCGATTCTGTGGAATCTTCCTCGGTCAAGGTGCGCCTGCGCCAGGCAGCTGGACCCGGTCGCCGACGCCGATATCGTGCCGAGCGAACCAGCCCTGATTGACCTCGAGCGCATAGCTTGCCGGGCCCGGCGAGCGGTAGCGCAGCAGGATCTGCAGCGGTGTCATCTCCTGAATACTGAGGATGCGCCCGGCCGTGTCGAGAAAGGCGATGGACAGCGGTACCTGGGTGTCCTTCATCCAGAACGACAGCGGTCTTGGCGGGGTGAAGACGAACAGCATTCCGTGGTCCTTGGGCAGGCTCGCGCGGTGCGAGAGGCCACAGACGATCGCATCGGTCGTGGCGGCGATCTCAACCGTGAGTTGGTGGCCCTCGATGGTGACTACCGACTTGGGAAGTGGCAGCGGACAGGACGATGCCGGCCAGATCGACAGCCATCCGAGCACGACCAGCAGTGCACGAGCGGTGCGCCGCTTTGGCGTTATGTTTTGCAACCGGAATAAACGGGTCACGATGGGGCGCTCTGCGTTCGGGATTGCAGACGGCAGTATACGGCATTCTGCGCCGGCCAGCGGCCCGCGATGTCGCTTCGCCGCCCGCGGAGCGGCAACCTCGGCCGCGGCGCGAGCCCAAGCTCGTTGAAAACCCGCCGCGTACGGCTGGTAAGAGGAAATCCGCTTGCATACTATGGCTTGCGCCGGGTCGGCTCGCAGCATGACGTACGCGGGCGACCAGGACAGTTCCGCTATTGAATATGACATTGTCCGAACAGAGGAGGACCTGCGATGCATGACGAAAACCGCCGCGATCTGTTGAAGAAGGGAGGGACGGCCGTGGCCGCCGGATTGGCCGGGAGCCTCAGATTGAGTGCGCAAGCATCCAAACACGCAGACCATGTGCAAGCCGCCAAGAGTATCCCCGCGGCCGTCGTCGGCGCGGATCGGGACGGCCATTGCGCTACCTGCCTTTTTTGGGGGGGCATTCGCAGGGTATCGGAAGACGAGAAGACGGTCTATTGCGAATCCGTTGGCTGGTGCAACAACTCCGAGAGTCACCATTACCAGGCCATGAGATGCCCCCTGAACGGGCCGATGAAATCATGGAAGAAATGGGAGGCCCTGTGGGCGGCGCCAGATCCTTCCGGCGGGTGGCCGGCGCAGCGTGCGCCACGTCTACCGGGTTCCGGGACAACGGCTCCGGCACGCGCAAGAGCAAGTCTGGGCCCGGGAGTTCGGAGCTATAATAAGGACGTATTGAGTGAGGGTTGCGATCGATGCTCCTC
>JAHEIA010000303.1 GCA_024639625.1 Chromatiales bacterium | reverse complement strand
TGCCACGAGCAGCGGACAATGGGCAGCCGGCGGTTCCGCGTGCCAGCGCTCTGGAGCATGCCGAGAAGCACTTGGACCCGAGGTATGTCTGCCCCATGCACCCGCAGATTGTTCGCCAAGAGCAGGGGAGCTGTCCGATCTGCGGTATGGATCTGGTGGCGCGAGCACCTGAGGCAGAACCGGAGGATGGCGAGCGCAAGCTCCTCTATTACCGCCACCCCCACGACCCCGGCATCACCTCTGAGCGGCCGATGCAGGACGAGTTGGGGATGGATTATCTACCGGTATACGCGGACGAGCGGGCCGCGGTGACGATCGCTCCCGAGGTCGTGAACAACCTCGGCGTAAGAACCGCGCAAGCGGAGCGGTCCCGTCTGTGGAGACGCATCGATACGGTTGGCTACGTCGACTACAACCAGTCCCACCTGATCCATATCCATTTGCGCGTCGACGGCTGGATCGATCGTCTGTACGTGGACGCCAGCGGCGAGCGTGTCACCCAAGGGCAGCGCCTGTTCGATGTCTACTCCCCAAAGTTGGTGAATGCCCAGGAGGAATACCTGCAGGCGCGTGCTTCCGGTAACCAGAATCTGGTAAGCGCCTCCCGGGAAAGGCTGCTCTCGCTGGGGGTTTCCGAGGTCCAGATCAAGGAATTGGTTCGCCGCGGCCGAGCCCTGCAGGTGGTAGCCTACTATGCTCCCGCAGATGGTGTGGTGGCGACGCTGAACGCCCCAGAGGGAATGTACGTGAAACCCGAGATGGAGGTCATGAGTATCGCGGACCTGGCCAGTGTCTGGGTCTACGCGGAGGTGTTCGAACAGCAGGCGAACTGGGTTGCCGTCGCTCAGCCGGCCGAGGTTCGCCTTTCCTATCAGCCAGATCGAATCTGGGAAGGGCAGGTCGAGTACGTCTACCCCGACCTTGCTCCACAGACCCGTACCCTGCGCGTGCGCTTACGCTTTCCGAACCCGGACGAGCAACTGAAACCGAACATGTATGCCGACGTGACCATCTACGGTGGTGCCCGGGAGAACATCGTTGTCGTGCCGCGCGAGGCGCTGATCCGAACCGGGCAGGAGGAAAGGGTCATCCTCGCTCTGGGAGGCGGCCGGTTTGCCCCCCGCCGGGTGATTTCCGGAATGGAATCCGGTGACTATGTGGAGATCGTCGCCGGCGTAGAGCCGGGCCAGAAAGTCGTCGTCTCCGGGCAGTTCCTGATCGACTCGGAAGCGAGCCTGAAGGCGAGCCTGCAGCGCATGCAAAGTCCGACGGCGAGCGACCGAGTGGATCCCGTGGCGGCTGGAGAGTCGGGGTCCGCCAGCGGCAGCGGCATCCTGCGCAGCCTGTCTCTGGAACAAGCCACGGCCAATATCGAGCACGCCCCTATCGACGCCCTCGACTGGCCCGCCATGACGATGGACTTCGCGCTGGCGCCGGAGGCGTCCGTGGACGAGGTGGTGCCGGGCGACGCAGTCGAATTCGAGCTTACGGACCAGGCTGACGGGTACCGCATTCGAACCTTGCGCCGCGCCGTTCCGGCCGAGATGCGGCAATGATCGGGCGCATTATCGAGTGGTCGCTGCGCAATCGCTTCCTGGTGTTGCTGTTGTCGGTGCTGTTGGTCGCATGGGGGGCATACGCGGTGAAACAGACCCCGCTGGATGCCATACCCGACCTTTCGGATGTGCAGGTCATTATCAAGACAAGTTACCCGGGCCAGGCGCCGCGGGTGGTCGAGGACCAGGTGACCTATCCGCTGACCACGGCCATGCTTTCGGTCCCTGGGGCGGTAACGGTGCGGGGGTATTCCTTCTTCGGCGACTCCTATGTCTACGTCATCTTCGAGGACGGCACGGATATCTACTGGGCCCGCTCGCGGGTGCTGGAATACCTCAGCCAGGTAGCCGGCCGGCTGCCTCCGCAGGCCCGGCCGGTGCTCGGCCCGGATGCCACCGGGGTAGGCTGGATCTACGAGTATGCCTTGGTGGATCGCACAGGGCGGCACGACCTGGCCGAGCTGCGCTCACTCCAGGACTGGTTTCTCAAATTCGAGCTGCAGGCCGTGCCCGGGGTTTCTGAGGTCGCTACCGTTGGCGGCATGGTGAAACAGTACCAGGTCGTCGTCGACCCCAATCGTTTGCGTGCCTATGGTCTGACGTTGGCCCAGGTGAGCCAGGCGATCCAGCGCGGTAATCAAGAGGTGGGCGCCTCCGTGATCGAGATGGCGGAGGCCGAGTACATGGTGCGGGCTACCGGCTATATAGAGAAACTGGACGACCTGCGGCAGATCCCTTTGGGGGTGAGTCCCAGCGGGACGCCGATCCTGCTGGAAAAGGTCGCGGATATTCGCCTCGGACCCCAGTTGCGCCGCGGCATTGCCGAACTCGACGGGGAAGGTGAGGTCGTCGGCGGCATTATCGTGATGCGCTTTGGCGAAAATGCGATGGAGACGATCCGTGGAGTCAAGGAGCGGCTTGCGCAACTGGTCAAGAGCCTGCCCGACGGGGTGGAGATCGTCGAGACCTACGACCGATCCGCCCTGATCCAGCGCGCGGTGGACAATCTCAAGGAAAAGCTGCTCGAGGAGTTTCTCTTGGTGGCACTCGTCTGCACTGCGTTTCTGTTCCACCTGCGCTCGTCGTTGGTGATCATCATCAGTCTGCCGATCGGCGTGCTTGGGGCGTTCGTGATCATGCACCTGCAGGGTATCAACGCCAACATCATGTCGCTCGGCGGCATCGCGATCGCCATCGGCGCCATGGTCGATGCGGCTATTGTGATGATCGAGAACGTGCACAAGCACATGGAACGCGAGACTGTGACCCATGAGAATCGTTGGCAGGTCATCAACCGTGCGTCTCGCGAGGTGGGGCCGGCCCTATTTTTCTCGCTGCTCATCATCACCCTGAGTTTCCTGCCTGTTTTTGCCCTCCAGGCCCAGGAGGGCAGACTGTTCGCCCCGCTCGCCTACACCAAGACCTATGCCATGGCGGTGGCCGCCGGTTTGTCCATAACGCTGGTCCCCGTACTCATGGGCTACCTGATCCGCGGTCGGGTTCGGCCTGAGGGCGACAACCCCTTGAATCGGGCACTGATGGCCGCGTATCGGCCGCTGCTTGCCCTGGCGCTGCGCTTCCCGTGGCCGGTGATCCTCTTGACGTTGGCCACGGTTGCGGTGACCTGGTGGCCCTATTCGCGTCTCGACTATGAGTTCATGCCCGCCCTGGACGAGGGTGATCTGCTCTATATGCCGACGACCTTTCCGGGTTTGTCGGTCGGCAAGGCCCTGGAGCTGCTGCAGCAAACCGACAAGCTGATTCGTAGCGTACCCGAGGTGCATCGGGTATTCGGCAAGATCGGCCGCGCCGAGACCGCGACCGATCCCGCCCCCCTGACCATGATCGAGACGACGATCCAGTTGAAACCGCGGGATCAGTGGCGTCCCGGGATGAGCATCGAAAAACTGAAGGAGGAGCTCAACCACATTGTGCGCATCCCCAGTCTCGCCAACACTTGGGATCCGCCGATCAAGATTCGTATCGACATGTTGTCGACCGGCATCAAGTCGGATGTGGGGATCAAGATTGCCGGCCCGGACCTTGCTGTGATCGAGGATATCGGGAAACGAGTCGAAGAGATCCTTAGTGCGGTGCCGGGGACCGCAAGCGCCTTCTCGGAACGGGTTGCGGGGGGACGCTATATCGTGGTCGAGATCGATCGACCGGCGGCCGCTCGCTTCGGTCTGAATATCGCGGATGTGCAGCAGGTGATCGCCACCGCGATCGGAGGTATGAACGTGGCACAGACCGTGGAAGGTCTCGAGCGCTATCCGATCAATCTTCGCTATCCACGGGACGTGCGTGATTCGGTCGAGCAGATCGCAGACCTGCCTCTGGTGGCCCCGAGCGGGGCGCAGATTCCACTGGGAGAGGTGACGCGAATCCGTATCGAGGACGGCCCGGCGATGATCAAGAGCGAGAATGCGCGCCCCAACGGCTGGATCTATGTCGAGATCGAGGGTCGCGGTCTCGGCTCCTATGTCCAGGAGGCGCGCAAGCGCGTGGCCGACGAGCTGACGCTGCCGCCCGGTTACTCCCTGGGCTGGTCCGGCCAGTTCGAATACCTGGAAAGGGCAATGGACCGGCTGGCGTTCGTGGTGCCCTTGACCGTGGGGGTCATCGTGTTGCTGCTCTACATCAACTTCCGCGATCTTATCCAGGTGATGATCATGCTCGGCAGCCTGCCCCTCGCCCTGGTCGGCGGTGTTTGGCTTCTCTACTGGCTCGAATTCGACTTGTCGGTGGCCGTGGCGATGGGCTTCATCGCGCTCGCGGGCGTAGCGGTGGAGACCGGTGTGGTGATGCTGCTCTATCTCAACCTAGCCTGGGAACGGCAGTTGAGTAGCGGGGTGATGCCTACCGCGGCGACCTTGCGGAGCGCCATCATCGAAGGTGCCCTGCTGCGCTTGCGGCCCAAGCTGATGACGGTGCTGACCATCATCGCGGGTCTGCTGCCGATCATGTTCGGCACCGGCACGGGATCCGAGGTGATGCAGCGTATCGCAGCACCGATGGTGGGTGGCATGGTGAGCTCGACGCTGCT
>JAHEIA010000302.1 GCA_024639625.1 Chromatiales bacterium | reverse complement strand
GTCGAGATAGAGCTCGGCTATGTGCTGGCGCATGGCGAACAGGTCTTTCTGCGGCAACGGATTCTTCGGGGGTTCCGGCTCGTGTTGCATTTGCTGGCTGTCGAGTTCCAGGATCGACAGCTCTTCATCACGGTCTGGATAGTCGACGATCGCCTGCATCAGGAAGCGATCGAGTTGCGCCTCAGGAAGGTGGTAGGTCCCTTCCTGCTCGACCGGGTTTTGGGTTGCCAAAACCATGAACAGCTTCGGCAATGGGTAGGTGCGTTGACCGACCGTGACCTGGTATTCCGCCATGGCCTCGAGCAACGCTGATTGCACCTTCGCAGGGGCCCGATTGACCTCGTCGGCGAGCAGCACATTGTGAAACAGGGGGCCTGGGCGGAACTCGAATTCGCCCTTTTCGTGGCGATAGATGTCGGTGCCGATCAGGTCGGAAGGCAGCAGGTCGGGAGTGAACTGCACCCTGTGGAATTCCCCTTCGATGGCTTCGGCGAGGGCCTTGACCGCGGTGGTCTTGGCCAACCCCGGCATGCCCTCGACCAGCAGGTGCCCGCCGCTGAGCAGGGAGATCAACATGCTGTCTATGAAGCGCTTTTGGCCGATGACTCGAGACGCAAGATGTTCGCGGACAGGGTCAAGATCGTTTGGGTTCATAGTGTTTTTGTCTACTGCGTGAGTGAGTGGGCCCGGATCGCTGAGCCGTGGGCGGGGCTGCCAACCCTGGCAATTACAGCCATGATCCAATAAAGCCATTTATCGTGTATGTTTTATGCCCAAAGTGCAAGTGCCATGCACTCGATAGCTTGCTGAAGTATAAGAATATTCTAAAGTCCCTAAGTCGTACGTCGGGGCTCCCCCGCAAACAAAGGCCTGGAGCAGGATGCGGTGTCTCGCGGCCGCTTGCAAGGCGCACGTTGTGCTTAACGCTACACCGGTGTATCCCTTGCCTGCTCGAGGCGCCTGCAACAGCTACTGTGCCTTACGGCGGCCCACGTGACGAGCACAGCAAGCCCGTCCGCGGACGGTTTCGGCCTGCAGGCTATATGTTGGCTCGGCGCTCCCCTGTGTGCTGAAAGAAGTGCCGTTCGCGCGCGGTTTTGCACAAAGCGGTCGCTTTGCTCGGAGGCTGGGCCGGGTCCGCGAGGGAACCTCATGGTTTTTCCTTGTCCGACATAACTAATTGAATTAAAAAATAAAAAAACGTTGTCTAATTCTTGTGCAATGTAACGACCGAGCTTTATTGGCGCATCCTTCGCCGAGATCTTATTGTGTTTTCAACAAAGTTATCCACAGAAACTGTGGATTTCTCTGAAAAGCGAAGCTTGCCAGAGACTTGACCGGTATGGCTTGCTCTATTTCTCACTCGAGCCTTGTAACCCGCTGACCGGAAAAGCATCAGGTCCTTGGTTTTTCGTACCGATCGTTGGAGGTTTCGCCGGAAATCCGGGTTCGATCCTTGCCGCACGTTAAAAAACCGCTGTGCACCCTGGATCTTGGCTATAATGCGCGCCCGTTTCCGCACAGAAAACCTTTCGTAGATGATCAAAAACATCCGCAACATCGCCATAATCGCCCATGTCGACCATGGCAAGACCACCTTGGTCGACCAGTTGCTGCAGCAATCCGGCACCCTTGGGGCGCGGTTCGGCCCGGTGGAGAGGGTAATGGATTCCAATGTGTTGGAGAAGGAGCGAGGGATCACGATCCTCGCCAAGAACACGTCGTTGCAGTGGGGCGACTACCGGATCAACATCGTCGACACCCCGGGGCACGCCGATTTCGGCGGCGAAGTAGAGCGCATTCTTTCCATGGTTGACTCGGTCTTGCTGCTGGTGGACGCCGTCGAAGGCCCGATGCCGCAGACACGGTTCGTCACCCAGAAGGCCTTCGCCCATGGGCTTAAGCCCATTGTGGTCGTGAACAAGATCGACCGTGACGGAGCGCGCCCGTCTTGGGTGATCGACCAAACCTTCGATCTGTTCGACCGCCTAGGCGCCAGCGAGGAGCAACTGGATTTCCCCGTGATCTACGCCTCGGCCCTCAACGGATTTGCCGGGACCAGTGAGGGGGTCGCTAGCGGCGACATGACCCCGTTGTTCCAGGCGATCGTCGATCATTGTCCGGCGCCGCAGGTGGATCCGGAGGGGCCTTTCCAGATGCAGATATCGTCACTCGATTATAGCAGCTACGTCGGGGCGATCGGTATCGGCAGGGTCACCCGCGGCACGCTGCGGAGGAACATGCCGGTTACCCTGGTCAAACGTGACGGAGACGAGCATCGGGAGAAAATCGGCCAGGTGTTCGGTTTTCTTGGTCTGCATCGAGTGGAGGTCGAGACAGCCAGCGCCGGTGACATCGTCGCCATCACCGGCATTGAGGCGCCAAATGTATCGGACACGCTGTGCGCGCCCGAACAGGTGGAGGCGCTCCCTCCACTGTGTGTCGATGAGCCCACGGTAAGCATGACCTTCCAGGTGAACACTTCCCCGCTCGCTGGACGGGAGGGCAAGTACCTCACTTCGCGCCAACTCAAGGATCGGCTCGAGCGGGAACTGATTCACAACGTCGCGCTGCGCGTCGAGGAGGGAACGGACCCGGAGAAGTTCCGCGTTTCCGGGCGCGGGGAACTGCATCTGTCCGTGCTGCTGGAGAACATGCGGCGTGAGGGTTACGAGGTCGCGGTGTCTCGGCCGGAGGTGATCTTTCGCGAGGTGGAGGGAGAGGTCTGTGAACCCTACGAGCAGTTAACCGTCGATCTCGAAGAGCGGCATCAAGGGGGCATCATGGAGGCCTTGGGCCAGCGCCGTGGCGAACTCCAGGACATGGTGCCGGATGGCAAGGGCCGGGTGCGCCTCGACTACGTGATTCCGTCGCGCGGCCTGATCGGGTTCCAGACCGAATTCTTGACGCTTACCTCAGGCTGCGGGCTGATCTATCATGTATTCCAGCATTATGGCCCGGCACAGCACGGAGGGATCGGCGGGCGCAACAACGGCGCCATGATCTCCAACAGTAGCGGCAAGGCACTCGGTTACGCGCTTTTCAATCTGCAGGAGCGCGGCCGCTTGTTCGTAAAGCCGGGTGACGAGGTGTACGAGGGACAGGTTGTAGGGATCCACGCGCGCGACAATGACCTCACGGTGAATCCCTTGAAAGCGAAACAATTGACCAACATCCGGGCGGCTGGATCGGATGAGAATATCCTGCTGACCCCCCCTATCGTGCTCAGCTTGGAACAGGCTCTGGAATTCATCGATGAGGATGAGCTGGTGGAAATCACTCCGGGTAGCGTCCGGGTACGCAAGCGCCATCTCAAGGAACATGAGCGCAAACGAGCGGCTCGGTCGCTATGACCTTGGGTTTCAGATTGCGCAAAGAAGAAGCCCCGGCCGCTATCCATAGCGGCCGGGGCCATAGTCGCCGAGCTTGGTTGGCAAAGGATTGTCGATCCCTGAGCAGTCCCTTAGCAGAGTTCCTTCCTTGATCATCCTTGACAGGCGACGATTTCAGAATGCCACGGGTCAGGGGGGAAATCTGTAGGAAAATTCCGGGAACGATGTAGGAATTTTCCTACATGTGGCCAAGCCGTGAATGAGATCGCTGAACGAAGCGATTCGCGGGGGGAAATCATGAACGACCTCTATCCCGAATTAGAACCTTACGCGACGCACCGGATCCCGGTATCCGGTGCGCACGAGCTCTACGTCGAGGAGTGCGGGCACCCCGAGGGAATCCCGGCAGTGTTCCTTCACGGTGGTCCCGGGGCCGGCTGCGAGCCCTACCATCGGCGGTTCTTCGACCCCGATCGATATCGGGCGGTATTGTTCGACCAGCGTGGTTGCGGCCGATCCACCCCACACGCCTCGCTCAAGGAAAACACTACCCATCATTTGCTTGCGGACATCGAGGACATACGGGTGCGCCTAGGTGTCGACCGCTGGTTGGTGTTCGGCGGATCCTGGGGCTCGACCCTTGCGGTCGCCTATGCCGAGAGGCACCCGGAGCGGGTCCTGGCACTGGTGTTGCGCGGAGTCTTTCTCTGCCGGCAGGAGGAACTCAGGTGGTTCTACCAGGAGGGCGCGAGCTGGGTATTTCCCGATTACTGGGATGACTTCGCCAGCCCGATCCCGGTTGCTGAGCGCGAGGATCTACTCGGCGCCTATCACCGCCGTCTGACCGGGGCAGACGAGGTGGCGCGCATGGCGGCCGCCAAGGCTTGGTCGAGGTGGGAGGCGCGAACCGCCAGCCTGCTCCCCAACCAGGCATTGGTCAACCATTTTGCGGACCCGGGGACTGCCATGGCTCTCGCCCGCATCGAGGCGCACTATTTTGTCCATCAAGCCTTCTTGGCCCCCGACCAGTTGCTCCTTGCGGCACACCGGCTGCAGGGGCTGCCCGGGGTCATCGTGCAGGGGCGCTACGATTTGATCTGTCCCATGCGTAGTGCTTGGGAGCTGCAACGCGCTTGGGGGCGAAGCGAGTTGCAGGTGATACCCGATGCGGGGCACGCGGCGAGCGAGCTGGGGATCCGCAGCGCCTTGGTGCGGGCCACCAACCATTTCGCAGAGCGTCTGCGGGCGTGATCGGTCTTCTGCAGCGCGTCTCTGCTGCT
>JAHEIA010000301.1 GCA_024639625.1 Chromatiales bacterium | reverse complement strand
GCCGGCGGTTTCGACCAGTTTGGCTCCCTGGCGAAGCAAAGCGTGGCAGCCCCGAGCCAGGGGATTGTGCACCGACCCTGGGATGGCAAAGACCTCGCGCCCTTGCTCCAGCGCGCAACGGGCGGTGATCAGTGAGCCGCTGTGCAGGGCCGCTTCCACCACCAGCGTTCCCAGCCCGAGTCCACTGATGAGGCGATTTCGCCGCGGGAAATGTGCGGCTCGCGCCGGCGTGCCGGGTGGGAATTCCGATACTAGAGCGCCGGCAGCGGCAATGCGTTGCGCCAGTTCATGATTGCACGCCGGGTACACTCGATCGAGACCCGTGCCGGTCACCGCGACCGTGCTGCCCGTGGCGCGTGCGTCGAGGGCCCCCCGATGTGCCGCGGCATCGATCCCTACCGCGAGCCCGCTGCCGATGCCGATACCGTTGGAGGCCAGGAAACGGGCAAACGCATAGGCCGTACGGGCCCCGCTCGCGGACGGGTTGCGGCTGCCTACAATGGCGATTTGCGGCTGCTGCAGCACCTCGGGCCGCCCATGTACGAAGAGCAGTGGCGGCGGGTCCGCGATCTCTTTCAGTAGTCTTGGAAAACGGGGGTCGATGAGCGGCAGGGCGTGGCGCCGCGGTTGTTCGAGCCAGCGTAGGTCCCGATCGATGCAGCTCCGGTCTCGGGCCAGCAGATGATCGATGCTGTCCCTACGCAAGCCGCAGGATTCGAGGTCCCGTCGCGAACTTCCCAGGATCTGTTGCGGGTGGCCGAGCCGTTCGAGCAATCGAAGAAAGGTTCGGCTGCCAACCCCTGGGGCGCGCAGAAGATACAACCAGTCGGCGAGCGAATCAGGCCCCGCTAGCTCGATTTCGGCGTTTTGCAGTTGCTCGCCCGGCGGCTGGTCTTGCCCTGGCGTAGGGGCCACGGAGCCTTCACGTCTCCGGACTGCGCACTAGATCATAGATATGCAGCGGCTTGGTGGCGTACATGATCAAGCCGAAGCTAACGCGGGGAAAAACGCGGTAGACCATCAGAACACCCGCTTCTTCGAACGGGATACGCAGGCTCTGGTTGGTGCCGCGTACCCAATCCCGCACACGATATCCGCCCTGGAAAACCTTGAGCACATCTCCCGGTTCGAGGCCATTCGCCGCGCCGCGGTCGAGCACCACCGTCTGATACTGGCCGATTTGGCTGACCCCGTCGAGCACCGAGATGATCCTGCCTTGCACCGGTTGCGACGGCGCCTTTGGGTGAAACGCGTGGAGCGGTGTCTCCTCGGTATCCGGAAGCAAGCGGTCGCCTAGAGCCGCCTCCTTTTCCGTGCGCACCAACACCAGGGTCGCCGGATCACCGGTATCCGTTAGCTGAGCGTTACCGATGAACATCGCCTCGTAGCCCAGTTTCTCGCCTGTCTCGGGATCGACATAGGGTTTCCCCGGTCGGACCACGTCGAATGCCCGGTGTTCGTCGGAAGCGATCGATCGTACATAGATCTGGTCGCCGGAGGCGGCAGCGATATGGCCCTCTTCGAAGGCGGCTATGTAGGGAGCGCTTTGGATTTGCTGCCCGGTGCCCACATATTGTCGGGAGAGAAACGGGGTAATGGCGTCGATCGGGATCGCCGGAATGGCTTCTTCGAGCGGGCTGCGGCGGATGGTGGGGGACAGCTTGACATCCCGGCTCGATCCTTCCACGCTCAGCCGCGGCTGACCGTCGACGTAGCTCAGTACGATGACGTCCCCGGGGTAAATCAGGTGAGGGTTGGTGATCTGCGGATTGCCTTGCCAGACCTCAGGCCAGAGCCAGGGATGACGTAAGAAGCGGCCTGAGATATCCCAAAGGGTGTCGCCTTTCTGTACGATATAGCGTTCGGGATGCGATGGGTTGAGATCGATGGTTTCCGCTGCTATTGAAGTGGCAAGGAGCAAACCGGAAAGCAAACCCACTACCGTGTGACGTATTTTCAACATGATGGCCCCTTTGACAGCAGTTGTTTTGATTTTAATTCAGCGGCACAGGCTTTCAAAGCAATATTACTGTTAGAATTCAGTAAGATCACCAGCATAGCGGAGATTTTTTCACGTTCTTCTATGATTTTTAGCGAACCCTATGGCAATTCTGAACATTTTGCATTACCCGGATCCTCGCCTGCGTGAGCACGCCATTCCGGTCGAGGCGGTTGACGAAACGGTACGCAGGCTGGTCGACGACATGTTTGAAACCATGTACCAGGCGCCTGGTATCGGACTCGCAGCGATCCAAGTGGGCGAGCCCAGGCGCGTGATCGTAATCGACATCTCAGAAGACCGGACCGCGCCGTTGTGTCTGATCAACCCGCAAATCATCGAGGCATCCGGACAGGAGCAGATGGACGAGGGTTGTTTGTCGGTTCCCGGGGTGTTCGAGCCGGTGACCCGGGCCGAGCGCGTCCAGGTGCGAGCCCTGGGGCGCGAGGGGCAAAGCATCGAGATGCTGGCGGAAGGTCTCCTCGCGGTCTGTATTCAACATGAGATCGATCACCTCGACGGCAAGTTGTTCGTCGACTATCTGTCCAGCCTTAAGCGGCAACGGATCCGCAAGAAGTTGGAAAAGGATCAACGCCAGCGCGCGCCCAGCCCCGGTGCAGGTCAACGAGCAATCTAATCGAATGGACAAGAATATTGTGTAACCGGGTTGCGCAGAGAAAACTGCGACATCGATCTCATACCTGCAAGATGCCGGTTTTCTAACCTAACCGGGCGGGGCGCTTCCGGGTTGAGACTGCAGCGACCCGACGATGCGAGCCACGCCTATGTCCGAATCTCTTACGATCGTGTTCGCAGGTACGCCGGACTTTGCGGTACCGGCACTCCGTGCGCTGCTGGGGCAGGCCCCTCACCGGTTGACCGCCGTCTACACTCAGCCCGATCGCCCGGCTGGACGCGGACGCAAACTAAGTCCGAGTCCCGTGAAACGGGCCGCTAGCGAGCATGGGCTGCCCGTCCTGCAGCCGGATAGTTTCCGCCACGATGCTGCCGTTGAGCAGTTGCGGGCGTTGCAAGCGGACTTGATGGTGGTGGCAGCCTATGGGCTGCTGCTACCGCGCAGCGTGCTGGGCTTGCCCCGGCTGGGTTGCGTGAATATCCATGCCTCGGTGTTGCCGCGTTGGCGGGGCGCAGCCCCGATCCAGCGGGCGATATTGGCTGGAGACGAAGCCAGCGGAGTCACGATCATGCAGATGGACCCCGGGCTCGACACAGGGCCGATACTCCATGTGCGGCGCTGTTCAATCGAGGCAACGGACACAGCAGCCGATCTGCATGACCGGTTAGCGACCCTGGGGGCCCAAGCCCTGGTGGAGATCCTCCCGGCCATCGCTGCGGGCAGCGCGACGGCGCGCCCACAGGAGAATGCCAAGGCAACCTACGCGAAAAAACTTTCGAAGAGCGAGGCCGAGATCGACTGGCAGGAGAGCTCCGCCGTACTGGACCGGCAAGTCCGTGCCTTCAATCCCTGGCCGGTGGCGTTTACCCATTTGGCGGGAAAGCTGGTACGTGTGTGGTCCGGCCACTGGGTCGATTTGCCGGCAGCGGGGCCGCCGGGCGCGGTTTTGGCGAGTTCCAAACAGGGAATTGATGTTGCGACCGGGGCCGGCGTGTACCGCATTACCCGCTTGCAGCTGCCTGGCGGAAAATCGCTGACGGCGGCCGACTTTCTCAACGCGCACTCTCTTCAGGGTGCTCGGTTTGGCTGAACCGGGGGCGCCCGACCGCCAGCGGCGGACGGCGGGCCCGGTCTCCCGTCTTTTCCGGTTGGGGCCGCGGGGCGCGGCATTGTGGGTGCTGTTTGAGGTATCGCATCGCGGGAGATCCTTGACAGACGCACTCGCGGAGGCCTCCACAGAGGCCAGCGCTGCGCGGGATCATGCCCTGACCCAGGAACTCTGTTTCGGCACTTTGCGCTGGTATCATCAGCTTGCCGCGCTGGGCGAGCGGCTGCTTGCGCGGCCCCTTAAGCGCAAGGACGAGGACGTACAGCTCGCCATTCTGCTCGGCATGTACCAGCTTCTACACACCAGGGTCGCGGACCATGCCGCGGTCGGCGAGGCGGTCGAGCTGGTGCGCGGCCTCGGGAAACCCTGGGCCGCCGGTTTGGCCAACGGGGTACTGCGCCGCGTGCAGCGCGAACAACAGACTCTGCTCCAGGGATTGTCTGACGATGCGGCCCGGTTTTCGTTTCCGGGCTGGCTGCTTGCCCAGGTTCGCATGGCCTGGCCAGGACAATGGCGGGAGATCGCCGCGGCCTGCAACGCGCGGCCGCCATTGAGCCTGCGGGTAAACGCCTTGCGAACCTCGCGCCAAGCCTGCCTTGAGGAGCTGGCGGGCGCGGGTTTGTCGGGGCAGCCGATACCGCATACCGAACAAGGAATTCTGCTGCAACGCCCGACCGACGTTCGTCGCATCCCGGGATTCACCGAGGGAAGAGTTTCGGTCCAGGACGGCGGGGCGCAACTCGCCGCGTCCCTGCTGGATCTCCGCGAGGGTCAGCACGTGCTCGACCTGTGCGCCGCGCCGGGCGGCAAGACCTGCCAAATCCTGGAGACGGCTCCGGGGCTCGCTGGGATGACGGCGCTGGATGTCGATGCCGGGCGGTTACA
>JAHEIA010000300.1 GCA_024639625.1 Chromatiales bacterium | reverse complement strand
GCTGGCGGCGTCGGGCCGGTATCGGATCGACCCCAACCAGGAACTTCGGGCCCTGGGGCTCGCCAATATTGCCGCCGGATGCTCCCAGGGCTACTCGGTCACCGGGGGTCTCTCCCGCTCCTTGGTCAACGCCCGGGCCGGTGCGCGGACGCAGCTCGCGGCGGTGGTGACGGCTGTCCTGATCGCCGCAACCCTGCTGTTCCTGACACCGGTGTTCTACCATGTACCGAAGACGGTGCTCGCGGCCATCGTTCTGGTCTCGGTGCTGGGGCTGGTGGATGCGAAGGAGATGCGGCGCATCGTCAGCGTGCGTTGGGAAGAGGGCGGTCTGTTGGTGTTCACCTTCGCCGCCACCCTGGCGGCAGGGATCCAGAACGGCGTCCTGCTGGGGATCGCGGCCTCCATCCTGCTCTTCATCACCCGCAATACCCGCCCCAACGCCGCCTTGCTCGGCCGGCTTCCCGGCACCGAGATCTACCGCAGCCTCGCGGAATTTCCCGACGCCGAGCAGGAGCCCGGAATCGTCATTCTGCGTATCGACGCCAGCTACTATTTTGCCAATGCGGAATTCATCAAGGACAAGCTCACGGAGATCCGATCCGCCATGCAGGGGTCGCTAAGGGCGGTGATCCTCGACGCCGCTGCGATCAACGACCTGGATTCCACCGCGGATGCCGCCCTGCACGAGATGCTGGGCGACTACGAGGGCGAATCGATACCGATCTACATTGCGAACGTCAAGGGACCGGTCCGGAGGGTCATGAAACGATCCGGGTTCTACGGCAGGCTCGGCGGTGACCGGTTTTTCTTCAGTATCGGCGCGGCGTTGGAGCGGGCCAAACGGGACACTGTGGGCGGGATGGCACAGCGCAAATAGGTGAAAACGAGGCTGGGTTCGAACCGGTTGTTCCCGCCTCGCCGTGCCCGCCGGCCGCTTCTTGGGGGGCATCCTTCGCCGCGGGTGCTTGCGCGAACGGGGGTTATTCTCGCCAGTGAGAATCCGCAACAGAAGCCGGTAACGCGGAATGCAGCGGAGATCCAACCATATGGGAAATGCGTGTTATAATTTGAATGCGCCTACCCGACAGGGGTGGGGGACAGGGATGTTTTCAAGCATCGAGAAAATCCCACCTTCCCTCTGCCATAGGATGAAGTGTGCCCCTTGGCGTGTTGTTGCACAGCGTCAAGGGTGGTTTTTCGTTCAAACACGACGCTATGAGGATCATCTGATGAAAAGCGCTGTTATGAAGACTTCCCTGAAGAGTGCGATTTTGGCGTTGACCGCCGGTGCTATGCTGTTGCCCATGGCAGCGCAGGCTACGTGCACCCAAAACGGGCCGATTGTCCGCGTCTCGAACTACGCCGATCAAGCTAGCAGCACTGGTTGCTACATCTACATGCGAAGTAGCGCCACATCGGCCTACTATTACTACACCACTACCATAGACGACGATATGTGCATCGCCGCTAGCATCGCCGCGACCACAGCGGTTGACACGAGTACACAGGGGAACGCAACGGCCTGTCCTACCACGGGTACCGGCCGGTACATGGGGACACTTCGCTACATTGTCATCAATCCGTAATCGGAGCACGCACACGCGGGGTGGACTCCCTCGGTGCCCATCCGTAGGAGTCTCCCCGCCAGCTCTGGAGGGGTTGTAACTACGGAAGGCCCGAAAGATGAGTGGTAAGAAACGCCCGCGCCTTTCTGTACCGGCGATCATGCTTCCTTTCCTGGCCGGGTTGGTGATCGGCTATGCAGGGCACGGTCTCGTCGCTCCAGGCTCGCAAAACTCCGATTCTGGTGGGTCCGGAGACGTCGTAAGGATCGATCCTTCGCGGCAGGCCGAATCCAGCGGAGCAGAGCGGCAAGTCGCGTCGAAAACCGAGGCAATGCAACCGAAAGTGGCGCGAGTCGGGAGGCCGCCGCGCCACCAGCCGGTCGAAACGTTCGAGCGGTTTTCCGACGCGACGACGTCGATTCGCGACCTGCATCAGAGCCCGCTCGACCCTGGACCCGGCAGGGGGCACGATGCCCACCTCGCTGCGCCGGATGATGTAGCCCTTGTTGGAGGCGCGGATGCTTGGCTTGACCAGGAACACCTCGATCAATTGGAGCGCATTGCGGAGTGGGAAAGTCAGAATAACCCCCCCACCCTGGAACCGGACGAGGGCGATTTGGAGAACCCGTACCTGTACGACGGTTTGCCGGAGGTCGCGGAGTGGGAGGAGTTGGAAGCGATTGAGGACGATCAGTGGGCACAGGCCCAGGACGAGTCCGAGGATCCGGTGTCTTTCGAAGAGGAGCCCCTGCCCCCCTTAACTGAGTGAGTGGCTACAGATGGAGTGCACAACATTCCCCGAGATTGGAGATGAACATGAGAACATTTAGGCGAATAGTAACTGTAGGAGTTGGCATCGGCGCTCTTTCGATCGCAGGGGGGGTGGCGGCCCAGACCGCTCAAGGGCTTTTCGAAGCCGTCGGGCCTGCCGCAAGCGCAAGGAGCGTTGAGGCGAGCCCGACCATCGTGCGCTCCCGGCTGGTGGCGATCGCGCAAGGCCAGCTTCAGGGCGCGCCGGGCGTGCAACAGCAGCCGGCGCCGGTGCGGCTGAACTTCTTCCCGGATGCGGATTACGTGTTGCAGGTCGATCGCACGGAGTCTGTCGGCGGTGCAGATTATGCCTTGTTCGGCGCTATCCAAGGCATCGATTTTGGGCGCTGCACGCTGATCGTGCAGGCCGGCGACAAGGTTACCGGAAACTGCTCATCGCCCCTGGGCACCTATCAGGTGCGCTATCACTCGGAAGGCGTCCACGTTGTGCGTGAAATCGATCAGTCCCAGTTTCCGCCCGAGGCGGACCCTATTGAGGTCTCGGCGGACGGCGACCCCGCAGTCGAACCGCTGGGGAGCGATCCGGATCCCTTGAAGGACGGGGAGGTGCATGCGGACGATGCGCAGACGGATGACGACGGATCGATCGTGGACATGCTGGTCGCCTACACCACAGCCGCAAAGAACGGCTCAACCAACATCGTCGGAGAGATTCTGCTGGCGGTTGCCGAAACCAATCAGGCGTACATCAACAGCAACATCTATCATCGCGTGCGCTTGGTGGGAACGACTGAAGTGAACTATACGGAGAGCGGCATTCTGTGTAACGACCCGAATTCCGATCTCACTCGTCTGAGAGCCACCAGCGATGGTTTCATGGACAATCTCCACGGCCTGCGGAACAGCTACGGCGCTGATCAAGTGACCCTTATCGTGCAGACTGGGAATGCCTGCGGCTGCGCCTACTTCATGAACACGGTTGCGACCTCATGGGCCTCCAACGCATTCAGTGTAGTCAGAAGGGACTGCGCGACAGGATACTTCAGTTTTGGGCACGAGCTCGGGCATAACATGAGCGCGCGTCACGATTGCTATGTGGATACGGCATTGACCCCGTACAACTATAATCACGGCTACGTCCACCTGAGCAGCACGCCCAGTCAAAGGTGGCGAACCATCATGGCGTATGCCAACGCATGTTCGGCAGCCGGCTACAGCTGTACTCGCATTCAGTGGTTCTCGAACCCCGCAATCAACTACCTCGGCGCCCCCACCGGGACCAGCGGAACCGGTTGCGCGGCGAACAACCGGCAGACCCACGTCAACACAGACCTGACGGTGTCCCGTTTCCGGGACGGTTACTGCCACCTGAGCGGGATGGTTGATCGGGTAACCTCCTACGCTGGTAACGTTAGCAGCTCCAATTACGTGTACATTAGACCCTACGCAACCGCCTCCTATTACCAGTACTTCAGGACGACCGATAACGAACTTGCCAATACCGCGATCGCGGCGGCGCGCAGGAAGGTCGACGTGACGCTTCGCGGCGACCAGAGTTGTTTCGATAACGCCTATGATTTCGGCGGGCAAATCGATTATTTTCTGGTCAACCCGTAACGCAAACGTAAAGATCGATGCTTGACGATCAGCCGCGCCCGATCGGGTATTCACCGATCGGGCGCGGTTTCGCTCTTGGGTAGATTCGCCGGTGGTGGGGATCGAGGCGATCTTCCACCGGCGCAAAGCGAGGCGAGGTCACTAGCGGCGACTACAGCTGTATGCCCTGAGTACCCGCTTCTTTGTTGTCCGCGTATCGACCGGCGTATAGGCACGCCCGGAATCTCGGCTCGGGGTCCGTTTGTGCTGCACATCCATACTAGGCGGATCGGGTGTCGGGGCGATGAGCGATCGCCGGCTCGGCGCGACCCGAATTTCCGCCACACCGTCAGCAACACGGACTCCCTCGTCAATCCCGCCGCAAGCCCGCTCACGCAGATGTGGATGCTCTGCGGCGACAGGGTATTTGGGGTGGATTGCGCCCCAAAGATTCACCGGAGGAGGTCTCTGACGCTTCGGCGGCGAGTGAGCCCACGCAAGCAGGCAGGGTCACGAACACAGAAGATCGCTCGAGCGAGATCCCGTTGGCGCCTTTCGTGTGCCTGCGACAGTCCTCCGCTTGGTGCGTTTGGCGGGCGATGACTTTTATCGCCCGGGGAGAATGAACCGGACATTCCGCAGAAGACTATGGGGTGCCGCCCTGACCGGCGTTCCGTTCGCCGTCTACAAAACGGGACTCGGTTGGTACGAGTTCCACCACGGCGATCCGGTCATCGGCATCGGGGCC
>JAHEIA010000299.1 GCA_024639625.1 Chromatiales bacterium | reverse complement strand
ACCCGAGAAGGCGAATGGGCCCTCCTCGATCTCAATGACGTGGTACTCCATGTGATGCTCCCGAAGGTTCGAGATTACTATCACCTGGAACGGCTATGGTCCGTGCAGGCCGGGGATGCGACGCGGGCCGCCGGGGAGTCCTGAGCGGCGAGCCGGGATGGACCGTTTCGATCGCATCTTCCACCTGAACAAGATCCTGCAGGCATCCCGCTACCCAGTCTCCCGGCGCCGGCTGGAAGAACAGCTCGAATGTTCGCGGGCGACAGTCAAGCGGGCGATAGAGGACTTGCGGGATTTTCTCGGCGCGCCGATCGTTTACGATCGGAACCTCAATGGCTACATCTACGATCGGAGGGAACAACAACCGCTGTACGAATTGCCGGGGCTCTGGTTCAACGCCCCCGAGCTCTATGCCCTGCTGAGTATTCAGCAGTTGCTGGCGAGCGCGCAGCCGGGATTGCTCGACTCGCTGCTGGGCCCGCTGGTCAAGCGCATCGACGCGATCCTGCAGCACGAGCGGGTCGGGGGCGACGAGATCTTGCAGCGGATCCGGATCGTCCAGGTAGCGGCGCGCACCGGCAGCGGATCCTTCCAGACAGTGGCTGGCGCTGTCGCGAAGCGCCGGCGGCTGCAACTGAGCTACTACAATCGAGGGCGGGATCAGGTCGGCGAGCGAGCGGTCTCGCCTCAGCGGTTGGTGCATTACCGGGACAATTGGTATCTCGATGCTTGGTGCCACCTACGGGAAGGATTGCGCAGTTTCTCTCTGGATGCGGTGCGGGACGCGCGTGTTTTGCAGCAGGACGCCGTCGAGGTGGCGGAGCAACACATGGAAGAGCATTATTCGAGTTCTTACGGCATCTTTGCGGGTAAGGCGGACCGCGTGGCGGAGTTGAAATTCAGTCCACGGCGGGCCCGCTGGGTGGCCGGGGAGCGCTGGCACTCGCAGCAGAAGAGTCGCTTTCTGCCCGATGGGAGCTATCTGCTTGAGGTCCCGTACCATGACCCGCGGGAGTTGGTCATGGATATTCTGAAGTATGCTGCGGACGTCGAGGTGCTGGGTCCTCCGGAGTTGCGCCAGCAGGTCGCTACACTCGCGCGCGCCGCATTCGAGCAATACAGCTAGCGCCGATTCCAAGCTGTCGTAGGGTCCGTCGCGGCGCACGCCGCTCTTCAGGGGGCTTTCCCCCCATCCCGGATGCATTGGCGTAAAATGCAACGATGCGTATCCATCTGATCTCTGTCGGGGGCCGGATGCCCGGTTGGGTCCAGGAGGGGTACCAGGAGTATGCTCGCCGTATGCCCAGCGAGTGTGCCCTACATTTGACGGAGGTCCCGCTGGGGCGCCGCGGCAAGGGGGTCGATCTGGGGCGCAGCGTGCGTGAAGAGGGTTGCCGCATGCTGGCATTTCTCCCCAAAGACGCGGAAGTAGTGGCGCTGGATGTAAAAGGGACGGCGTGGGACTCGGAGGCGCTGGGGAGGCGCCTGCAGCAGTGGTTGGCGGCTGGACGCGATCTAGCCTTGTTTGTGGGCGGGCCGGACGGGTTGGCGCCCGGCTGCCTGGAACGGGCGGACGTGCGCTGGTCGTTATCGCCCCTGACGTTGCCTCATCCTCTGGTGCGTATCTTGGTGGCGGAGCAACTCTACCGCGCGTGGAGCATGCTGAAAAACCACCCCTATCACAGAGGCTGAGGACATATGGCGGATTTGTATCTTGCTTCCTTGTCGCCGCGGCGGCGCGAACTCTTGGCCCAGGTGGGCGTTTACCCGAAGTTGGTGCGGGTGGCAGTGGACGAGAGACCGAAACCCGCAGAGGCTGCAGCGGATTTTGTACAGCGGCTTGCGGTGGAAAAGGCTATGGCCGGCAGTAAGGTCCTCGGTCACGGAGCCAAGGCTCCGGTACTGGCGGCGGATACCGCGGTGGTGGTCGACGGCGGGATCATGGGAAAGCCGGAGGGTCGGGAGCACGCGCTGCGCATGCTGCGAAAACTTTCCGGGAGCACCCATCAGGTCTTCACGGGGGTGGCATTGGTCTGCAACAGTGTGCGTACCCGGCTGAGCGTGAGCGAAATCCGCTTGCGGCCCATTTCTTCCGACGAGGCCGAGGCGTACTGGGCCAGCGGCGAACCGCGAGACAAGGCGGGTGGTTATGCGATTCAGGGGCTTGGGGCCATCTTCGTGTCGAGCATCAAAGGAAGCTATTCCGGCGTGGTGGGCTTGCCGCTGCTCGAGACCGCGGACTTGCTACAGGGTTGTGGAATCCGGCTCTTGCAGACCCCTGCGGAGCGGTGTCGACACGAAGAGAGCGGCGCCGCTTTGGGAGGAGCCGAATAGACCACTATGAGCGAAGAGATTCTGATCAATATCACCCCACCGGAGACACGCGTCGCGGTAATCGAGAACGGTGTGGTGCAAGAAGTCATCATCGAGCGCGCCAGCCGGCGCGGCCTGGTGGGCAACATTTACAAGGGCCAGGTTTGCCGGGTGTTACCCGGGATGCAGGCGGCTTTCGTTGACATCGGTCTGGAGCGGGCGGCGTTCCTGCACGCTTCCGACATCGTCGGGGCGAATGGCGTGGCCGAAGCCTGCAGCATCACCGATCTGGTAGCCGAGGGACATTCCGTAGTCGTGCAGGTGGTGAAGGATCCCCTGGGAACCAAGGGGGCGCGGCTCACCACCCAGGTGTCGATTCCCTCGCGGTTTCTCGTGCTGCTGCCGAACCAACGCAACGTCGGGATCTCGCAGAAGATCGATGATGAGGAAGAGCGGAAACGCCTGCGCGAAATCGTCTCGCGCTTCCTCGATGAGAACCAGGTCGCAGGTGGCTATATCGCACGCACCGCGGCGGAAGGGGCCAGCTTCGCGGCCTTGTACGCCGATATGCGCTTTCTCGCTCGCTTGTGGGACTCCATAAAGGCCCGATGCTCCGAAATCGGACCGGGGGAACTGGTGCACGCGGATTTGCCGCTTGCGGTACGTGCGTTGCGGGATCTGGTGAGCCCGGAAGTGGAAAAGGTACGCATCGATTCGCAAGAAACGTGGCAACGAGCCAGTGAGTTCGTGAAGAAATTCATCCCCGAAATGCAGGCTCGGATCGAATATTATTCCGGCCAGCGACCGTTGTTCGACCTCTATAGCGTGGAGGACGAGATACAGAAGGCGCTGGAACGCAAGGTGCAACTCAAGTCCGGCGGCTATCTGATCATTGACCAGACTGAGGCGATGACCACGATCGATGTCAATACAGGGGCATTCGTTGGTCACCGGACCCTGGAAGAAACCATCTTCAAGACCAATCTCGAAGCGGCCCAGGCCATCTGCCGTCAACTCAGACTGCGCAATCTAGGCGGTATCATCATCATCGACTTTATCGACATGAGTGAGGAGGAGCATAAGCGCCAAGTTCTGCGCGCGCTGGAAAAATGTTTGGCACAGGATCATGCGAAGACACATATTTCCGAAGTGTCCGCCCTCGGTTTGGTGGAGATGACGCGCAAACGGACCCGAGAATCGCTAGAACACGTTCTATGTGAGGCCTGCCCGTTCTGCAGCGGACGCGGTTCCCTGAAGACGGCGGAATCGACCTGCTATGAGATCTTTCGCGAGATCCTGCGCGAGAGCCGGCAGTTCGATGTGGAATCCTTGCTGGTGCTCGCCTCTCAGGAGGTCGTCGATCGGCTTCTAGGTGAAGATTCGAGCAATTTCGCGGAGCTCGAAGAATTCGTCGGCAAGCCGATACGGTTGCAGGCGGAAGCACTATACAGCCAGGAACACTTCGATGTGGTTCTGATTTGAGCGAGTCGGCGGTAGCGAAGCGGCAATGAGCGTTTGCTGCGCAACCGCGGGATAGAGGTAATTGCGCGTTCCTGACGCGAACATCTGCTCTCATGATGCATATCCTTACGTCAGCTGCCAGGAAGGCGTGGTCGGTAGCCATCGCCCTCCTGTTCTTGTTCGCCCTCGTGATCGGGCTGTTCCGCGTAGGGCTGCCCCGGCTAGCGGACTTCCGCGCGGAGCTTGAGGCAGCCGCCGCTGACTACATCGGCATTCCGTTGCGCATCGGGGGACTGGGCGCCCGGCTTTCGGGATTTACCCCGGAGCTGGTACTCGAGGATGTGGAACTGCTCGACCCAACTAATCGGCAAGCGGAATTGCGTTTACGACAGCTTCGCTTGGGAATAGCCGTTCTCGATTCCGTGCGCGCCGGAAGTCTGATCTTCGAGGACCTCGCCGCGGTCGGAGCGCGTTTTCGGGTTCACCGCAGCGCAGAGGGCGCGATCTTGTTAGGTGGCGTGGAAGTTCCCTCGGGTGCAGCCCAGATTCCTATTGAAACCTTGATTCCCCGCGAGGGAAACCTACAGATTCTCGAAAGCGAGATCGTTTGGCAAGACGACCGTCTCGGCGGCGAGACGCTCCAATTGCGCGACCTGAATATCCATCTGCGGGGCCGTGGGGGGCGGCATAGTCTTTCCATCACGTGCCGGCCGTCCGTCGCGGAAGATTCCAGTCTCCAGGTGGTGGCAGATCTAAGCGGGCTCCATGGCAGCGATCCGGGTGGCTGGAGGGCCGACTGGTACCTCCGGGCCGGGAACCTTCCACTGGCGCAGGTTCCGCGCGGAATCTTCCCTTCATCGCCTCGGCTCTCTGCAGGGACTCTCGACGGCGAGGTCTGGGGGCATTGGC
>JAHEIA010000298.1 GCA_024639625.1 Chromatiales bacterium | reverse complement strand
CCACCATCCCGACGCGGGCAGCCCAGGTGTTCTCCACCGCGGACGACAGTCAGACCGCAGTCACCGTGCACGTGCTGCAGGGCGAGCGCGAACGGGCGGTAAATAACAAGTCCCTCGGCCGCTTCGACTTGAGCGACATCCCGCCGGCGCCGCGCGGTGTGCCGCAGATCGAGGTCAGCTTCGACATCGACGCCAACGGCATCATGCACGTCTCGGCCAAGGACAAGGCGACGGGCAAGGAACAGTCGATCGTCATCAAGGCCTCCTCCGGCCTCAGCGACGACGAGATCGATCGCATGGTGAAGGATGCCGAGGCGCACGCCGAAGAGGACAAGAAGTTCCACCATCTGGTGCAGGCGCGCAACCAGGCGGACACCCTGATCCACGCCACCCGCAAGTCCATGGAACAACTTGGGGACAAGCTTGAGGCGGCAGAGAAGACCGCGATCGAGGGTGCCATCAAGGACCTGGAGGAGGCGATGAAGAGCGAGGACAAGGACGCCATCGAAGCCAAGACTCAGGCGCTCACCGAGGCGTCGGGGAAGATGGCGGAGCGCTTGTACGCCCAGCAGGGAGCCCAGGGGGCGCCCGGCGAGGGTGGCGCCGAATCCGCCACCGCGGGTGGCGAGAAGGGGGGCTCCGCAGGGGATGATGTGGTCGACGCGGAATTTGAGGAAGTCAAAGACGACAAAAAGTAAGGTACGCCCGTAGGTCCGGGCGCGATGGCCTGACCAAGCGTGCAGGAGCGATTTTCCGTTCCTGCACGTTTTTTGCGTTTGCAGTGAACAGGGTTGCCGAGGTACAGGATCGAACCGATGTCGAAGCGGGATTACTACGAAGTGCTCGGAGTCAGCAAGAACGCGAGCGAGGCGGAGCTCAAAAAGGCCTATCGCCGTCTTGCCATGAAGCATCACCCGGACCGCAATGCCGGTAACGTCGGCAGCGACGCGGAGGCCAAGTTCAAGGAGGCCAAGGAGGCCTACGAGGTGCTCGCCGATGCGCGCAAGCGCGCGGCCTACGATCAATTCGGCCATGCCGGCGTCGATCCCTCCGCCGGCGGCGGCTTCGGCGGCGGCGGCCCCAACTTCAGCGATATCTTTGGTGATGTGTTCGGCGATATCTTCGGCGGCGCGAGGGGTGGTGGTGCGCGTGTCAACCGAGGCTCGGACCTGCGTTACAACCTGGAGCTTAGTTTAGAGGACGCGGTCGCCGGGACCACGGTAAAAATCCGCATCCCAAGCTATGTGGAGTGCGAACCCTGCGGTGGCAGCGGCGCCAAGAAGGGGACCCAGGCGGAGACCTGCCCGACCTGTGGCGGCCATGGGCAGGTGCGCATGCAGCAGGGCTTCTTCTCGGTGCAACAGACCTGCCCGCGCTGCCACGGCAAAGGCAGCGTGATCAGCGACCCCTGTCCGGCATGCCGCGGGGCAGGCCGGGTGCAGGAGAGCAAGACCCTCTCGGTCAAGGTCCCGCCCGGGGTGGATAGCGGAGACCGCATTCGTCTGGCCGGCGAAGGCGAGCCCGGGGAGTACGGAGGGTCGCCCGGCGACCTCTACGTCCAGGTGATCGTCGGCGAACATCCCATCTTCAAGCGCGACGGCAACCACCTGTACTGCGAGGTACCGATCGGATTTGCCACTGCCGCCCTAGGCGGTGAGCTCGAGGTGCCGACCCTGGGCGGCAAGGTCAAACTCAAGGTTCCCGAAGGCACGCAAACCGGAAAGCTGTTCCGCGTCCGCGGCAAAGGGGTGAAGCCGGTACGCGGCGGCTTGGTGGGCGATCTGTTGTGCCGGGTGGTGGTCGAGACCCCGGTGCGCCTGAACGAGAAACAGAAGGAGCTGTTGCGGGAACTGGACGCGAACATGCGCGAAGGGGGGGACAAGCACAGCCCCCATTCCTCTTCTTGGCTCGACGGCGTAAAGAAGTTCTTTGAGAGCATGGGCTTCTGAGCGGGCGTCCGCTAGGGCGCAGATCGGTTATCAACAAGAACAAGGGGCACCAGGCCTATGAAGATCGCAATCGCGGGCGCCGGGGGGCGCATGGGAAGAGCGCTGATTCAGGCGTCTCAAGCCGCCGAGGGGGTGGAGCTGGGGGCCGCGATCGAGGCGCCGGCCAGTTCGTTGATCGGCGCCGATGCGGGGGAGCTTGCCGGGGTGGGCAAGCTGGGCGTGGCGTTGGCCCCGGGGCTCGATTCGCTGCTGGACAGTTTCGCTGTGCTGATTGATTTCACACGTCCGCCGGCTACCCTGAACCACCTAGAGGTCTGTCTAGGGGCCTCGCGCGGCATGGTGATTGGCACCACCGGATTCACTGAGCAGGAAAAGGAGCGCATCCGGGCCGCCGGCGAAAAGATCCCGATTGTCTTCGCGCCGAACATGAGCGTCGGGGTCAACCTGTGCTTCAAGCTGCTGGACATCGCTGCACGGGTCATGGGCACGGACGCGGACATCGAGATCATCGAGGCGCATCATCGACACAAGATCGACGCTCCGTCCGGCACTGCGCTGCGCATGGGAGAGGTGGTGGCGGAGGCCCTGGGCCGCGATTTGGCAAGCTGCGCGGTATACGGCAGGCAGGGGGATACCGGGGAACGGAAACATGAGACCATCGGCTTCGAGACCATCCGGGCAGGCGACGTAGTCGGCGAACATACTGTGTGGTTCGCAACCGAGGGCGAGCGCGTAGAGATCGCCCATAGGGCCTCCAGCCGCTTGACCTTCGCCCACGGAGCCATGCGGGCGGCGGCTTGGCTCCAGGACCGCTCCGCAGGATGTTACGATATGCAGGACGTGCTGGGATTGCGCAGCTATTGACGCTGTCCCGCATATGGCGGAGCAAGCCCGATGACCATTATTCGGAGAGGGCAGGTATGAGAAGGCCTCGCCGGCTTCCGAAGCCTGCTGCCCGGCGCCGGGGGTTCCACCTCTGGGTCAGTGGCTTGCTGCTTTGCGTGCTTGCGTCCTGCGGTGGAGAGATGACGCCGCCGGAGCAACAGCTCAGGCAACTGGTGGGGGAGGCGGAGGCGGCAGCAGAAGCGCGGAAATTGCTTCCGCTGTCGGGCATGATTGGAGGCGAGTATCGGGACGAGCAGGGGCGCTTGCGGCAGGATCTGGTGCGCCTGATTGCGGGATATCTGCTCACGCATCGTTCGATCCATCTCCTGAGCCACGTGGAAGCCGTCGAGTTTTCGGCGCCGGGTCGTGCCCGGCTGGTGGTCTATCTCGGGATCAGTGCGAATCCGATCGAGCCGGACCAGGCGTTGTCCTCCCTGCGCCTGGATCTCCATCGACTGGAACTGGACCTGGTGGCGGAGGACGACGAATGGCTCCTGGTCGGTGCCCAGTGGCGCCGGGCGCGTGGCGACGACATCTTGCGCAAACTGCGGGGTTGAGAGACGTTGACTCGGGCCCTGAATTCCCGTACTGAGGTCGTGTCGCCGGCGGGGAAAGCGTAACGTAGTGGATGCGAGGCCGACCACCGGTGCTTCTTTACCCGAGGCATCACGGGAAGCGGCTTTGCCCTGAGGCGGACACGGCAACTGGTCGAGTCGGCATTTTGCCGAAGACAGCACCCGAGGATCAGTAACGAGGGTGATCGAACTGTTGATTCTGTTGTTACCGGTGGCTGCAGCCACCGGCTGGATGGCCGCCCGTCGTAGCCTGCGCGAGGGCGAACGGCGGAGCTTTGCCCGGAGTAGCCCGGCGTATTTCAAGGGGCTCAATTACATCCTCAACGAGCAGCCCGATAAGGCCATTGATGTCTTTGTCAAGCTGCTCGAGGTCGACAGCGAGACCGTAGAGACCCATCTCGCTCTGGGCAACCTGTTCCGGCGCCGCGGCGAGGTGGACCGCGCGATCCGCATTCACCAGAACCTCATCGCGCGGCCGAACCTGGGTAAGGAAATGCGCGCCCAGGCACTGCTGGAGCTGGGGAAAGACTACATGCGGGCGGGCCTGTTCGATCGCGCGGAGAGTCTGTTTGAGGAACTCGCGGATTCGAATTTCTATTGTGAGCAGTCGCTGCGCAACCTGCGGATCATCTACGAGCAGGAAAAGGAATGGGGCAAGTGTCTGGACGTCGCCAACAAGCTGGAAACCAACGCCGGCCAGTCGATGCATGCCGAGCGGGCACATTATTTCTGCGAACTGGCGGAGCAGGCGTTAGCCGCGGGTGAGCGCTCTCAAACTCGGGACTATCTGCGCAAGGCGCACAGTGCGGATAAAAACTGCGTCCGGGCAACCATTCTGCAGGGCGATATGCAGGTGGCCGAGGGTGACTGCAAGGCCGCGATCGAGACCTATAAGCAGGTCGAAGAGCAAGCTGGCGGATATTTCGGTGAGGTCCTGGAATCCCTGATCGAGTGCTATCGCCGACTCGACGGGGCAGAGGCGCTCTATGCGTACCTGCGTGAGCTGCATGCCAAGCGCAGGGACATTGCCGTCACCCTGGCGCTGGCGGACATGATCGAGGTGCGCGAGGGCGCAGCGGCGGCCGGAAGCCTGCTTGCCGAACACCTACGGGCGTCGCCCAGCCTGGAGGGACTGGACCGGCTGATTGCACTCAACATGGCCAGCAAGGACGCCGTCCCCGCGGAGGAAACCCTGAGATTGCTGCACAATCTGATTGCGGATTTTCGCCATAAGCGGCACGCATTTCAGTGCGAACACTGCGGATTCACCGCGCAACAGCTGCATTGGAACTGC
>JAHEIA010000297.1 GCA_024639625.1 Chromatiales bacterium | reverse complement strand
CTAGGTCGAGCCGGCGCGGGAGTGGCAGCAGCAACTCAGCCTCGTCCCAGTCCAACTCGGGCGATCATCTTTCGTACGTCGAGATGAGGCAGAAGCCGGCTGAGCGGTGTCGCTACAGCATCGATGAACTGGGGAGAAGTCACCGCTTGCGAATCGTAGAGCAGGAGGCAGCCCCCCGTAGCCGGGTCGATCTCGACCCGGTGGATGCCCCATACCGGCGACAGGTGTTGTTCGATCCCGCGTGCGAGCTTGGGTTTGCCCTTCAGCAGATCGACCCGGACGCGGAGTCGCCCGGGTGAGAAATGTTTGGGGAACAGGCTTCCCATGGCCTCGGAGAACGCGTCGAGGAATTCCGCGGATTGGAGCAGTCCCGGATCGTAGTGCAGCAGCACGCTTCCGGTGCGGGGGTTGATCTCGACGCGTGCGATGCCCTGGACCGACGTGAGCCGGGAATGGAGCCGGGCCGCCAAAGTGCGCTGTGTGCGCAGCGCCTCGCAACGCATCCGCAGGCGTCCCGGCATTACATGTACGATTCGGACCATATCCACCCGGCGTCGAGGAGGCAAGCCGTATGGTTGCCGATTCGCTCTCGTACGGCAAGCGGTCATGCGGAAAAGCGCTTCACAGAGGGCTCGCTGGTTTGCCGAGTAGTAGATGCGGTGCCGGAGCGCCACCGGGTGGCAAGAGCCGGGCTTGGGCAGCCCTTCCCGGCTGCTGGCACGAAGGGGGAATCTTGGGTCCTTGCGGAGATGGGAAGCAACGCAGCGGAGGAGGGCCGGGGCCAGTGCGCCCCGGCCAACCTTGTACCGCTTATCCGCGATCGCCGATGGCCGCGGTGCGTTCCGCCTGCCACTGCTGGCGCAGGATGTCACGCTGCTCCTGCATGACCTTGCGGACCTCCTGGGAGTAGGCCCTCATGGCGGCGCGTCGTTCCTCGAAGCTCAGCTTGGACAGCTCGGTAGAACTCGGCGGCTGCGGCAGATCGGCTATGCCGTACGGGGTCTGCGTTTGCGGGAACTCGGGAAAGGCGTGTGGCTCGGGCAGCGCAAAGCCGGGTGCCGCGTAAGGAGCGGGCGCGACCCGCGCAGCCTGCGCAAACTGCTCGGCGAACCGGCGCTGGTCTTCGAACGCCTGCTGCATCGCCTGGTTCTGCATCTCGGCGAAGCGGGCATGCTGCTCGGCGATCAGCCGTTGCTGTTCCAGCATCGCTACATGGGAAGGCGGCGCAGTGAACCCGTACGCGGGCACCATCGGTGCTACGCTGCTGGTAGTGTCGTTTTCGGTGACTTCGGTCGCCATCACTACCGCGGGCAGGGCGGACAGGGCAAACAGGGAGACAATTTTTTTCATCGCAATGACCTCGCAAAATGGGTAACGGGATAACGCGGGCACGGGGTGCAAAAGAAGCCGCGTCCAGCGGCTTGGGCACTTCCCTGTGCCGAGGCTGAGAGACAGCCGACGGATCCTTACTTGGCCGCGGGAGCAGCTGCTGCAACCGGCGCCGGAGCGACCGGGGCAACCCCGTAAGGCGCGGCGTACGGGTAACCGCCGTAGTAGGGATAGCCGTAGGGGCCGTAACCGTAGTTGTTGTAGCCGTAGCCGCGTCCCGAACCGCGGGCGCTAGTGCTCATGCTCATGTTGAAGTCACCCCAGCCGTCGCCGAAGAAATCGTCGCCCCAGTTGCTCATGCCCGGGCCGCCCCACCAGGCGGAAGCGGAAGAGGAAGCGGCGATCAGAGCGGCAGCAGCAGCAATCTTGGTAATCTTGGTCATGGTCTCATCTCCTAAAGATGTGGAACTGAAAATAAAAGGTTCGGTATCGGTTCAGCGTTGAGATCTTGTTTGGCTGAAACTGGAAATAAGTATATTAGCGAAATCTAAAATAAGCAACACCTAAAATAAAAAATATTTAATTACCTAAAAAATTCTTTGGCGGCGTCCCAGGGCGGCGCGTAGCTCAGCTGCAGGTCGTTCAGTTCCCTCTATATGAGAGAAGACCTCGATACGGGTGTGTGCTCCTGCTCTGGACCAGTGGTCTCTTGGCGCGCTAAGGTCGACGCCTGATCGGCAGGAACAGTGTGGAGCATGATTTGCGCCTATGTTGAATAAGAGCAGCTATTTGCTTTCCATTGCCGTTCTTCTCGCAGCCTGTGAGGGCTCGGATGCGCCGACTGACGCAACCGGCCGTCTTAGCGTTTGGGCCCATGCGGGACAGGCGGCCGAGCGGGCGACCCTCGAGGAGCAGGTAGCCCGCTTCGACGCCGCACAGCCGGATCTGGCGGTCGACCTGACCTTCGTCCCGGAACGCACCTACAATGCGCAGCTCCAAGCGGCCGCAATCGCCGGCGACCTACCGGACGTGCTCGAGCTGGACGGTCCCTTCGTCGCCAACTACGCGTGGCAGGGGCATCTGGTTCCCTTGGACACCTTGCTCGCGGAGCAGACCCGGTCCGACCTGTTGCCGTCGATCCTTGCCCAGGGCAACTACCGGGGCAGGCTCTATGCGGTCGGGACCTTCGATTCCGGACTGGCCCTCTATGCCCGGCGCAGCGTCCTGGATGCCGCGGGCGCGCGGGTGCCGTTGAGTCCGGACGAAGCCTGGACGGTGAGCGAGTTCGATCGGCTCCTGCAACGGCTCGCGGCAGGAGACCCGGACGGGGCAGTGCTCGACTTGAAGCTCAACTACCCGGACGAATGGTTCAGCTACGCTCTTTCGCCTCTGCTCCAGTCCGCGGGTGGGGATCTGATCGAGCGCGACGGCTACCAAACTGCTGCCGGGGTGTTGAACGGACCCGAGGCGCTGGCGGCGATGAGCGCGGTGCAAAACTGGCTGTACAACGGCTGGGTGGACCCGAACGTGGACGATGCGGCATTCGTCAGCGGGCGGGTGGCGCTGTCGCTGGCCGGTCATTGGGAGTACCGCCGCTACCGGGACGCCCTCGGAGAGGACCTGGCGCTGCTGCCGTTGCCCGACCTTGGGCACGGATCGCGCACCGGACAGGGTTCCTGGGTCTGGTCCGTCAGCGAGAACAGCCGCGACCCCCAGGCGGCTGCCCGCTTCATCGAGTTTCTGCTCGAGCCCGAGGAGGTGCTGAAGATGGCCGACGCCAACGGTGCGGTACCCGCCACCCGCACCGCGGTCTCCCGCTCGCCTTGGTACGGCCCAGGGGGTGAGCTGCGGCTGTTCGTTACCCAGCTCGCCGAAGGCTATGCGGTGCCACGACCGGCAACACCCGCCTATCCGGTGATCAGCTCCGCCTTTCGCCGGGCCTTCGCCGATATCCGCGACGGAGCTCCCGTGCAGGAGGCCCTGGACCGTGCGGTGCAGGTCATCGATCGAGACGTCCGGGACAACCAGGGTTATGCACCGGCCCCCCGACTCTGAAATGATGGGTGCGGTGGATCGTACCCGGCACCGGCACGCGGGGCTGCTCCTGGCGGCCCCGGCGCTGCTCGGGCTGAGCGTGTTCGTCGCCGTCCCCTTCGCCCTGGCGATAGGCCTTGCGTTCACCAATCTGCGCCTGGGCTCGCCGCTGCCTCTGGAGTTCGTCGGCATCGAGCAGTTTCGTCGCATCTTTGGCGAGCCCAGCTTCATCCGGGCGTTGCTCAACAACGTCCTGTTCGTAGTGCTGGTGGTTCCGCTGCAGACCCTTCTCGCTCTCGGCTTGGCCCTGTTGCTGCACCGGAACCTGCGCGGTCGGGTATGGTTCCGCACCCTGTTCTTTCTGCCGGTGGTGTTTCCTCTCTCTCTGGTCGCGGTCGTCTGGGTACTCATCTACGCTCCGGGGCCGAATGGCATGCTAAACGGGTTCCTGCAGCTGGTGACCTTGCACGCCTGGCAGCCGCGGGATTTCCTGCATGATCCGCTGTTCGCCCTGCCCGCCATCATGCTGACCTCCATCTGGCAGGGCGCCGGTTTTCAGATGGTGATCCTGCTCGCCGGACTGCAGGCAATTCCGCAAGAGCTGTACGAGGCGGCTGCGATGGACGGCGCCGGCCCTGGTCGCAGGCTGCGGCACGTGACCTTGCCCCAGCTGCGCAACACCCTGATCTTCACCGTGCTGGTCACGACCATCCTGGCGTTCCGCCTGTTCGACCAGGTACAGATCATGACCCAGGGCGGACCGCGCAATGCCAGTACGACGGTGATGTTCGAGGCGGTGCAGGCCGCGTTCAATCGCCAGCAGGTAGCTCTGGGTGCGGCCATGTCCGTGGTGTTGTTTGTCGTCGTGCTCCTGGTCTCCTGGCTGCAGCAGCGGCTGGCGCGCCAGTCGCGGGAGGTGACGTGAAAGGCCGCGCCCTGGCCGGCTCTGCGCTGCGCTATCTCGGGCTCTCCGCCCTGGCGGCGCTGATGATGGCCCCGGTGGCCTTCATGCTCGTCGGCAGCCTGAAACCGGACGCTCGGGTCCTAGCGGACGCGGGCACCATTGCCGCTTTCGTACCGGTCGAGGGGAGCCTGCAGAACTTCCACGATGTCTTTGCCCGGGTGGATTTCCTGCGCTATCTATTCAATTCCCTGTTTATCACGGCGTGCATCGTGCTCGGCGGGCTGCTCGTGAACTCCCTGGCGGGATATGCCTTCGCCCGTCTCCGCTGGCGCGGGCGTGACCTGCTGTTTGCCGGCGTGCTGGCGATCATGATCGTGCCCCTGGAGGCGATCGCGGTGCCCCTGTTCTACCAGGTGACCCTGTTCGGTTGGCGCGATAGCTACATCGTGCAGATCCTGCCTTTCGTCGCGA
>JAHEIA010000296.1 GCA_024639625.1 Chromatiales bacterium | reverse complement strand
AGGTCGCGCCAAACGTTGAATCTGGGGAAATGATAGCGGTCGCTATGGGTCGCGACGGCGCTGTTCCAGCACAGGGAGAACGCGAGAGAAATCTGGCTGCGGGGGCGCACTTTCGACACTGTAGCCGCTTGGTTCATGGTCTCCCCTCCTCCGGCAAGATGGATATTTTCCGCCCGGCGCATGCTCGATCCAGGTGCCGGGCCCTGGCAGGGTCGCTACCGATGGCGCGAACACGGTTGCGACTGCGCTTGCGCGAAGCGGTGCACCGGAACCTTCGACTAATCCTGGATGTCACTTGGGGTTATGGCTAAGCGAATTTCAACCGTTCTGATCGTGCTCTTTTTGCTCGCGCCGGGGTCTTTCGTCGCCGCTGAAGAGCCGATCGCCGAAGCGCAGGGCGAGATCGCCTATCTGCTCGAATACGTGGCGGATTCGGACATGCGGTTCGAACGCGGAACGGCATCCTATTCTGCGCGGAAGGCGGCGAAACACCTGCGGAAAAAGTACGCGTACGCCGCCGATGAGATTACCAGCGCGGACGATTTCATCCTGCGTCTGGCGAGCCGGAGCTGGCTGACCGGGACCGAATACCGGGTCGTGGCCCCCGACGGGACCCGACTCTCGGCCCGACAATGGTTGACCTCGGCGCTGCGGGCCCACCGTGGCGGGGCAGGCGAGGGGCGCGCGCCGGTCTCGCAGACGCCACCCGGGACGAGCGCGGGGGCGCCTTGAGCGGCGGCAACGTATCGGCTGATTCGTCCACGCCCGACCGCTTCGGATCGGGCTGCAGGCTGTTTTTCGTTCTGCTTTGGGTGCTGCTGCTCGCCGGTTGCGCGAGCACCGAGCAGCGGGTCGAGCCGGAAATCGTCGGCGCTGCTGGAGTCGCGCCCACGAAAGAACCGGGGTGTCGCGGATCGATCCGGGTGATGACCTTGAACCTGGCTCATGGCCGCGGTAGCGGCTTCCACCAGGCCTTGCAGGACGCCAACGCCGCGCAGCACAACCTCGATCGGATCGGCCGGTTACTGGCGCGCGAGGTCCCGGACCTGGTGGCGTTGCAGGAAGCGGACGGACCCTCGTTGTGGAGCGGAAATTTTGATCATGTGGCCTATCTCGCCGCCGCACGGGGCTATGCGAACTACGTGCGCGGCGAACATGTCTCCGCTCTCGGCCTCTCCTACGGGACCGGGTTGCTGGCCAACCTGGAGATCGGCGAGGCGCTGGCGGTGACCTTTGATCCGGCCCTGTCGCAGCCGGCAAAAGGCTTCGTGGTCTCCGCCTTCCGCTGGCCGGGGGCACCCGGTTTCCAGGTCGATGTGGTGAGCCTGCATCTCGATGCCTTCAACGCCGAGGTCCGGGACGTCCAGGCGCGGCGCCTGGTACAGGAGTTGCGCGAGCGCCGCCGCCCGCTGGTGGTGATGGGGGATTTCAATACCGGTTGGGGGCAACCCGACTCGGCGCTGCGCCGGATTGCCGCCGAACTCGACCTGCGCGCGTATCGGCCGCTGGAGCCCGGCTTGAGTACTTTTCCGGCGCTGCAGCGCCGGCTGGATTGGATCCTGGTTTCGCCGGAGCTGGATTTCCTTGCCTACCGGGTGTTGGACGATCGGGTCTCGGACCACCGGGCCGTGCTGGCGGAGTTGGGTTTGCGCGAGGATCCGGCATCCTTCTCGGTCGCCGAACGGATTTACCCGGGCGACTGCCGGCCGGAGCGAGCCGCTCGCTATCCCGCGCAGTCGTCGTGATCTTGGCCGCGAGGATGACGCCCCGCCCAGTCGCGGGCAAACTGCCAGGCGACTCGGCCGCTGCGTGAACCCCGTGCCAGCGCCCACTGCAGGGCGGCCCGGCGCACCGGCTCCTGGGTGCAGTCGACGCGCGCGCCGAGCCGGGCAAGCCAGTGGTCGACGATCTCCAGGTATTCCGCCTGTTTGAAGGGGTAGAAGGAAAGCCAGAGGCCGAAACGCTCGGAAAGCGAGATCTTCTCCTCCACGCTCTCCCCGGGATGGATCTCCCCGTCGATCGCCCGTGCCTCCAGGTTCTCCGCCTGGTACTCGGGCAGCAGATGCCGCCGGTTGGAGGTGGCGTAGATGAGGACGTTCTCCGGCGCGGCCGCCAGTGAGCCGTCGAGGATCGCTTTCAGGGACTTGTAGCTGGCATCGTCCGCCTCGAAGGAAAGGTCGTCGCAGTACAGCAGGAAACGTTCCCCACGCTCGGTTAGCGGGTCGACGATTTCCGGGAGATCCACGAGGTGCTCTTTCTCGACCTCCACCAGGCGCAGACCTCGGCCGGCGAATTCGTTGAGCAGCGCCTTGATGAGGGAAGATTTCCCAGTGCCTCGGGATCCCCACAGCAGCACGTTGTTGGCCGGTAGCCCGGCGACGAACTGGTGCGTATTGCGCACGATCTCGTCCTTCTGCGCCGTCATGCACAACAGGTCCCTGAGCTGGACGCGGTGCGGGTGCTTAACCGGTTCCAGGTGTCCGCGAGGGCCGATCTTGCGCCAGCGGTAGGCGAGGTGGGACCAGTCGCTCGGCGGTGCGGCCGGCGGCAGCCACTGTTCGATGCGCTCGAGCAAGCGCTCGAGGCGTTGCAGAAGGTGCTCCGTGGTCAACCGCTTACCGGCTCCATGCGACCCTCGCTGTCGTATTGTCAATCAGTGGAATGTTCTGCGCAGCGTACACAGCGGGTTGCTGTTGGCTGGATCTTGAGCCTGCCGCGAGCAATCTCCTCTCCGCAGTCGAGACAGACGCCGTAGTCTCCGTCCGCGATCCTGCGCAGCGCGGCCTCGATGCGCCCCAGTTCTTGTTGGCGTCGCTCGCCTGCGGCTACGGCCATCGCCTGTTGCTGCATGGCGTCCATGCGGGAGAGCCGGCCTTGCCGGGTCTGGTCGAGTTCTACCGTCTTCGCCGCCGGGTCGCCGTCATCGACCTGCCCGCGCAGCTTGCTTCTGCGCGCCAGCAGAAGCTCGCGGAAGGCGTCGAATTGTGCGCCCTCGACCATCAGGCGTCGATCTTGCGGTACTTGATGCGGTGCGGCTGGATCGCCTCGTCGCCCAGGCGGCGCTTCTTGTCCTCTTCGTAGTCGGCAAAATTTCCCTCGAACCAGACGACCTGGGAGTCGCCCTCGAAGGCGAGCATGTGGGTCGCGATGCGATCGAGGAACCAGCGGTCGTGGGAGATCACCACCACGCATCCCGGGAAGGCGAGGAGGGCCTCCTCCAATGCGCGCAGGGTCTCCACGTCGAGATCGTTGGTCGGCTCGTCGAGCAGCAGCACGTTGCCGCCGGACTTCAGGAGCTTTGCCAGGTGCACCCGGTTGCGCTCGCCTCCCGAGAGGTCGCCGACCCGCTTCTGCTGATCGGAGCCGCGAAAATTGAAGCGGCTGACATAGGCGCGGGAGGGCATCTCGAACTTGCCCACGGTAATCATATCGTTGCCGTCGGAGATCTCTTCCCACACGGTCTTGTCCGGGGCGAGAGCGTCGCGGGATTGATCCACGTAGGCGATCTGCACGCTGTCGCCGAGCCGCAGCTCGCCGGCGTCCGGTTGCTCCTGACCCGTGATGAGGCGAAACAGGGTGGTCTTCCCCGCGCCGTTGGGTCCGATGACACCGACGATGCCGCCTTTCGGCAGATCGAAGCTCAACCCGTCGTACAGCAGGCGGTCGGCGTACGCTTTCTTCAGTCCCTTGGCCTCGATCACCCGGTCCCCCAGTCGCTCGCCGGGCGGGATGTAGATCTCATTGGTCTCGTTGCGTTGCTGGAACTCCTGTGACGCCAGTTCCTCGTAGCGTTGCAGGCGGGCCTTGCTCTTGGCGTGCCGACCCTTGGGATTGGCGCGCACCCAGTCCAGTTCGTGCTTCATGGTTCGGATGCGCGCCTGCTCCTGTTTCTGCTCCAACTCGAGGCGCTGCTCCTTCTGTTCCAGCCAGGAGGAGTAGTTCCCCTCCCAGGGGATTCCGTAACCCCGGTCCAGCTCCAGGATCCAGCCCGCCACATTGTCCAGGAAATAGCGATCGTGGGTCACCGCGACCACGGTCCCGGGGTAGTCGTGGAGGAAACGCTCCAGCCAGGCCACCGACTCGGCGTCCAGGTGGTTGGTCGGCTCGTCCAGCAACAGCATGTCCGGCTTCGACAGCAGCAGTCGGCACAGGGCCACGCGGCGCCGCTCGCCGCCGGAGAGGGTGCCGACTTTCGCCTCCCAGGGAGGCAGGCGCAGAGCGTCCGCGGCGATCTCCAGTTGCCGTTCCAGGTTGTGGCCGTCGGTGGCCTGAATCAAATTCTCGAGCTCCGCCTGGCGCTTCGCCAGGGCATCGAAGTCCGCGTCCGGCTCGGCGTAGGCGGCGTACACCTGCTCCAGCTCGGCCAGGGCCTGCTTGACGTGACCGAGGGCCTGCTCGACATTGCCCCGCACGTCCTTGTCCGGGTCGAGCTGCGGCTCCTGGGGCAGAAAGCCGACCTTGATCCCGGCTTGCGGGCGGGCCTCCCCCTCGATGTCCTGGTCTATCCCCGCCATGATGCGGAGCAGGCTGGATTTGCCCGCGCCGTTGAGGCCGAGCACGCCGATCTTGGCCCCGGGAAAGAAGGACAGGGAGATATCGCGCAGGATAAAGCGCTTGGGCGGCACCACCTTGGCGACGCGGTTCATGGTGTAGATGTATTGCGCCATATCGGATTCTCGAAGTTTGCAGGTCTTAGAGCCGGCCGAAAGATGTCTTGGCCACCCGCCTCGCGTTCCCATTGTCGC
>JAHEIA010000295.1 GCA_024639625.1 Chromatiales bacterium | reverse complement strand
GCAACAGATCGTCGAAGCATTGGGTTGAGCGAACCGCATTACGTAAAAACCACTTGATTCGCCAATCCGAAAACAGACGTTGAAGGTCGCAACCTTGGACCGGCGGTGGGCAGCGGCCATTCCCTTGGCAAGGAGCGCAACGCCGAGCCTGGGCATCTCTGCGGGGCTCCCTTCGGGCGGGCCGCTGGGCATCCGCATAGAGTTATCAAGCTCCAGATAGAGGCTCAATCAGGAGAGTGCGGGGGTGATGGATTACGCTGGCCAACACACTATTTTTTCGGAAGAGGATTGAGCACCGTCAATTCCGGGAAGCGGGAGAAATCCCGGTCGGCGGACCAGAGTACACGCACTCCGTGAAATAGGCACAGTGCGGCCACCCGGGCATCGTGCACGAGAGCACCCTGCAGCAAGGCTGGCCGCGCGATGCGCTCGAGCGCATTGGCCTTCACCTTCAGCCAAAAAACCGCCGGAGAGACTCGCAAGGAGCCGCCTTACGGCATCCAAGGCCACCTCCATCGGTGTTGGATCCCGGAAGATACGCGGGTTGGAGACCACCGCAAGAAACTCGTGGGCACAGGGCCAAGGAACACAGACTGGTTCCGGCGCAGCGACTGCCTCCGTCAGCACCTGTCGAGCACGCTCGTGGACGGGCATTTCCGGGCGATGCGCTTAGACCAGCAGGTTTGTGTAGACAGCAATCATGCACCGTGCTCGCGATAGATTTCATCGCGAATCCGGCTCCACGGCACACCCTGGAACTCGTCAGTAAGACCCTTGCCGCCGTAGCTCGGAAAGTCGAGCTGGCAGCGCGCCGCCTGTCGTCGGGCCTCGAGGCTGCGCTGCAGACCCTCTTCAACCAGCGCGCGGAGCGTGGTGCCTTCCTGCTGGGCTACACGCCGCGCCTGCTCAAGCAATGCGTCGGGAAGCTCTATGGTGGTCTTCATATGGGTCTCCCATATCAGGGATAGGGTTTCACCTTGCTGATTTCCTTCGTGAGTGGCAAGTTGCCGCATTCGCCGTCCCGGCTCGAACTCGACTGAGCCGCGATCATTTGGCCTGCGGTTGTATCGGCTCGGATTGTTTCGACACGGTGCCTTCGTGACTCATTGTGAAGACAGAGAATCATCGAAGGTTCGAATCCATTCCTCTCCGTTAAATATCAATAAAATCAGTAAGATATGAACCAGAAAACCCCCGATACAGTGAAGCTTAGGGTAGGGAACTGGTTAAGAAAGTCAACGGGTTATTGCGCGGGTAGCCTGACCTGCCAAAGTTTGAAAATCTGAAAGCGTTTGGTCCGCAATTTAGTCGGCATAATGAGCCTCTTTTCTTACGGCGTGATCTGCCCTGAGGATGTAAGCTCGTTAGTCGAAGAATCGCATCATCGGGAGAAACCTATGCAAAGTGAAGTCCGGCGATGGGTCGGTCGGTGTATGCAATACGTGGCGGGAGCACAGCCCCCGAAATGGCGTTCATCGAGTCGAAATTGAGACACGAGCCGCTGAAAAAATGATCTTCCCCGAGAAGGGCCGGAACACCTAGCCTTACCGCCGGTCACCTCTCTATCCAGAACCGCACCGCCTTGTGTGCCTCCATCACTAGCAAGATCAGCAGAGCGATGCCCAGCAGTTCCAGCCAGTGGGTGAAATCCACTGGCATGGCTCCCAGCACATCGCTGAAGCCGGGCATGTGCATGGCGGCGATGTGCACCATCTGGGCGGTGAGAGTGCCGAATAGCAGCAGGGGATTGCGCATCGGATTTTGAGTGACGGCGAAGCGGTGCTCCGAGCGGCTGTTGAACACGTGTACGTTCTCGAACAGGACCATCAGCAGCAGGGCAGCGTTGCGCGCCTCGTCCAGCGTTGCACCGGAGAACAACATGTTGTTGAACACCAGGAAGGCCAAGATGCCCATGCCGACCGCGGACAGCACAGTGCGCTCGATCATCAGGCGGTTGAAGATCGGCTCTTTAGGCGGTCGCGGCGGGCGTTTGAGCTCGTCGCCCTCGCCGGGCTCGAAGGCCAGGGCAACATCCTGGACGCCGTTGGTGACCAGGTTCAACCACAGTAGTTGCACTGCGGTGAGCGGCAGGGGCAGCCCGGCCAGCAGGGATAGGGCGAACAGCACCAGTTCCGCCGCGCCGGTGGAAATCAACAGGAACACCACCTTGCGAACATTGGCATAGGCGATGCGCCCTTCCTCCACCCCGGCGACGATGGAGGCGAAGCGGTCGTCGGTGATGATCAGCTCGGAGGTCTCCCGCGCTACGTCGGTGCCGCGCCTGCCCATGGCCACGCCAACGTGGGCAGCGCGCAGGGCCGGGGCGTCGTTGGCCCCGTCGCCGGTCACTGCCACGAAATGGCCGTGCCGTATCAAGGACTGGACGATGTCTAGTTTCTGATGCGGCTCCACCCGGGCAAACACCCGGGCCTCGATGGTCAATTCGTCCAGAGCCGCCTCGCCCTGGGCGAGAGCCTGTTTCAGCTGCAGGCCGGTCACCGCCCGGCGGTCGCGCTCCATGCCGAGCTCCTCGGCGATGGCGGCGGCGGTGGCCGGGTGATCGCCGGTGACCATGCAGACATCGATGCCGGCTCCCTCGCAGGCCCGCACTGCACCCTTTGCGTCAATGCGCAGCGGATCGATCATGCCTACCAGACCCAACAGGGTAAGGCCGCTGAGATGCGCGGCGCGCAGGGCTTCACGCTCGTCTACCACCGCCTGGCCACCCGCTAGCGCCAGCACCCGATAGCCTTGGGTGGCCAAGGACTCGGCCTGGCGCTCCATGGTTTCGGGGTCGATGGGCTGCTTGCCGTCTGGGCCCACCATGTGGCTACACATGGGCAACAAGCGCTCCAGGGCACCCTTGACCACCGCATGGGTCTCATCGCAGAAGCGGTTCAGGGTGGCCGCATAACCTAGTTCCGACTCGAAAGGAATGGCCCCGAGTTCCGGGTACGCAGTCTGAATTTCAGGTAGGGTGAATCCCGCCTTATGGGCCATCACCAGCAGGGCAACGTCCACCGCGTCGCCGGAGTGGGTCCAGGTGCCATTCCGTTGTCCCAAAAAGCCCTCGTTGGCGATTACGGCGGCGATACACAGGCGGTTGACCTGCTCCATGACTTCCGGAGGGGCCAGGATGATGCCTTCGGGGTCCATCCCCTCGCCGGTGATCTCGTAGGGGTCTCGGCCGGGCAGGACGATGCGCCGGGCGGTGAGCTCGTTCACGGTCAGGGTGCCGGTTTTGTCAGAGGCAATGAAGGTGCAGGAGCCCAGGGCTTCCACCGCCACCAGTCGGCGCACGATGACGTTGCGTTTGGCCATGCGCCGCATCCCGATAGCTAGGGCCACGGTGAGGGCCACCGGCAGGCCCTCGGGAATGGCGGAAACCGACAGGGCCACCGACAACAGAAAGATTTCCGACCAGGGCGCGCCCTGACTGTGGGCGGCCAGGGCCAAAATGATCACCGCAGCCACCACCACCAACCCGATAAAGGTGGTAAATTTTTCCATGCGTAGCAAAAGTGGCGCCTTGGCCGCCGGGCGGCCCAATACGGCGGCGGCAATGCGGCCGAGTTGCGTATGCAGGCCGGTGGCGGTGACCACGCCCCGGCCGTGGCCTCGAGCCACCATGCTGCCGGCAAAGCTCATGTTGGTCCGGTCGCCGAGGGCGGTCTCCTCCGGCAGCACCGCATCGGGATCCTTCTCCACCGCCAGGGATTCGCCGGTGAGCAGGGACTCGTCCAGGGAAAGGTCGCGGCCGGAAAGAAGCCGCAGGTCCGCGGGTACCTTGGCGCCGCTCTCCAGCAGTACGATATCGCCCGGTACCAGCTCCGTAGCGTCGATCTCGTAGGCGTCGCCGTCCCGCTCCACTCGACATGCGGAACTCACCATACGGCGCAAGGCCTGAGCGCTCTTCTCGGCGGAGTATTCCTGGATGGTGCCGATGACGGCGTTGATCAGCAGCACGCCGAAGATAAAGGCGGCGTCCGAGAACTCCTGCAGGCCCAGGGAAACCACGGCGGCGATCAGGAGGATGTAGATTAGGGGACTGAGGAACTGGCGCAGGAACACCTGAAATACGCCGGGCACCGGTGGTTGGGGCAGGGCGTTGGCTCCGTACTGCACCTGACGGGCCTCCACCTCAGCGCGGGTCAGACCGTGTACAGTCGCGTTCAAGCGGGCGAGGGCGGCTTGGGCGTCCAGGCTATGAAATCCGGCGCCGCTGTCCGAGCTGGCGGTGTCGATACGCTTAACCACAGGTCGCGCTAATTGAATAACCTATCCTTCATTAGTTGATAATAGTTTACCGATACTCTAAAAGGGCTTGGATCAAGAGGAAAAGTGGGTATTCGGGGCCGACAGAGACCAATGGGGCTTCGGCGCCGAGGTCTACTGCGGGACGTGGGCATCGGCGGTAAGACGACTGCGGGGGACGACATCGATAACAGTTCCGGTGATCTGGTAGGCGCCAAACTGACCCAGAACCCCGTGCGGGTGCAGCCGAGGGGGCCATCGTTGACGGGACCCCGGGTACGCAGATCCACCTAGCGGCGCAGGGATGCAACCGCCGTCTATTACCGACCTGTCCTCCAGTCTTTCCACGACGTCGTTCGCTCAACCGCAATGTCGGACTGACCGTTGTACGCTGCTAACCCGCCATTCGCACTTGGTCGTCTCAGACTGAAGGTACGTGGAGGTCGCGACCGAACCGTCGTTGGGTTCGCTGTCCGCAAGTGGGACTCAGCCGC
>JAHEIA010000294.1 GCA_024639625.1 Chromatiales bacterium | reverse complement strand
ACCGCCCCCCCTACCCGATCGGACGTCCGCCAGCCCGCCGCATGAATTCGAGCCGCGTTAACCGGCACCTCGCCCCCCTGATCCTGCTGGCAACCCTGGTGCCGTATCCGCCGGCGCAGGCCAACGTGGAAACCGAGCCGGCGGCATCTCTGCCCCAGCTTCTGCCGCTAGCCGAACCTGATCTCGCCGGCATAGACGTTGCGGTGCAAGATGCCCTGCGCCGCGGCGCGGTCGAACTGGCGATGTTGCAAAGCAATCCCGAGGTCTCCGCCTCCCAACTTGCCGATGCGTTCGGTGAGCTGGCGCTTCTGTACCACGCGCACCTGATCCGCGAACCGGCCGAGGTCGCTTACCGGAACGCGGCCCATCTGGCGCCGAACGACCGTCGCTGGAGCTATTATCTGGGCTATCTCATGCAGCAAAGCGGGCGTTTGGCGGATGCCGCGGCAGCCTACCAAGCGGCACTCCGCGTGCAACCCGGTTGGGCCACCGCAAGCCTGCGGCTAGGGGGAATCGAGTTGGAACTGGGTCGGTTCGATCGCGCGCTGCCGCTACTACGGCGCGCTGCCGAGGACCCGCTCCTGCGCGGCGCCGCTCTGTACCAGCTAGGCAGACTCTTCCTGGCCAGAAGAAAATATGCAGAGGCCAGACAAGCGCTCGAAGCCGCCCTGAAAATAACGCCACAGTCCACTCGCCTCCACTATCCGCTAGCACTGACTTATCGGGCCTTGGGCGACCTTGACCGCGCGCGCGAGCACATACGCCTGCGGGGCGACGCCGAGCCGGCCTTTCCGGACCCGCTCATCGATTTGCTCGACGGCCTGTCCACCGGGCAGCGAATGCACTTCCACCTGGGGATGAACGCGGCGCACCAGCGCGATTACACAACCGCAGCGGCACACTTCGAGGCGGGGCTGGAGATGGACCCGGACAACCTCGATGCACGGGTAAGCCTGGCGCGCTTTCTCTACCTGCAGCGCGCGGATACGCGGGCGGCGCGAGAGCAACTTGAGTGGGTGCTGCAGAAGGATGAGCGACACCCGTCGGGAAACTTCTTTCTGGGCCTGCTGCATTTCGCGGACGGGACCAGCGACGCGGCCGCCAGCTGTTTCACACGGGTGCTGGAGGGCGAGCCTCGGCATCCGGGTGCACTTTATTTTCTTGCCGAGATCGAACTTCGCGCTGGTAACTTCGCACAGGCAGAAACGCGTTACGCCCAATTCCTCGAAACAACACCGGAGAACAGTGCCGCCCGCTTGCGCCTGCTGTTCGCGTCGATCCTGCAGGGCAGATCGCACCGGGAACTGTTGCACTTGCTGCGAGAGGCCCGCGCACGACATCCGGAGAATCCGGCATTTCGCTTCTTCCTTGCGTCCCTGCTCGCTGCCAGCCGCGACGACGACGTGCGGAACGGGCAACGCGCCCTAGAACTTGCGCAGGGCCTCTACGCGGATCTGCCTTCCCAGGAGCACACCGAGCTGCTGGCAGCCGCATACGCAGAAGCCGGCGATTTCGCGCACGCACAGTCGCTGCAGCAGCAGGCCGCCGACCTCGCCATCGCGCTCAACCAATGGGAACGCTTGCCGCAACTGACGGCAAACCTCGATCGCTATAAGGCCGGAGAACCCTCTCGGGTTCCCTGGCGAGAAGAGGGCCTGTTGTTCAGCCTACCGCCGAGTAGTGTACGCAAGGTGTTCCGTGATTTCCCGGACGAGAAACCGTTCTGAACTTCCGCGTCGGGTGCGATCCCTAAGAGGGACGAACGGTGCCGCGCCGAATGCAGGCCAAGCCTGCGGCACGGCATTGCTCGCGGGTGAACTACCCTCTATTCCGGCATCGGCGGGGGAGGCGTGGAGTTCTTCTCGGAACTGCCCTGCCCGGCCCCGTAGGGGTTGCCATAGCCCGGATAGCCCCAGCCGCCCCAACCGTACGGGCCGCCACCCCAGCCGTAGGGGCCGCCACCCCAGCCATAAGGGCCGCCACCCCAGCCGTAGGGGCCGCCATAGCGCCAATAACCGGGTCGGTCCCACCAGTCGTCGTCCCGCCAACGATCGCCGCCGCCCCACCATGCGCTAGCCTGCTGAGCCAGAAATAATGACGCGGTACCAGCGAGCACGGCCGCCGTAGCTACCTTATGCATCTTAATCATTCGCGGATTTCCCCCATTCTTCTGGTTTGTACACCGACCTCTTCTAACTGCAAACGGAACAACGCAAACCGCTCGCCGGAGAACGCGGACCCATCGGCAGACTCCTCAGGACACCCGACGCAGCCGACGTACTATCGATCGTCGCCGAGCGGGCAACCGAGGCCAAACAACGAATATTTTGGGCGACCACCGGCCCGGAGGCAAGCTGCGAATCTACGACCACCCGACCCTCTTCGCACCAGGTCGCGGACCGCTGCTGGCGTTGCACACTCCGGTGCTCCTGCTCGATAATCGAATGTTAGCACTAGTCTCGTCGAGGTGAAGCCCGGAAGAGTGCCCAGCGGCGCGTCTGCGTTGGTCGGAAGGGGTCTATACTGAGGACGATCGAAATCAACCACACCTACGGCCGCTGCTGAGCCCTACGGAGGATCTATATGAAGAAGTTGCTTGTGTTGCTGACGCTTGGCCTTTCCATCGGATCCGCGGCGGGAGAGTACAGCGCCACCACCGTCGTGCAGACAGGCCTGTTGCGGGAAAGCGACCTGATCGTCCGCAATATCACAGATCTCGTCAGCAAGAAAACTTGCCTCTCCTTCTATATCCGGACCGCAGGCACCAGCCCGGTGACCAAATGCTACGATGCCACAGCCGGTTTCGGGACCACCATCAGCCAAGTGGGTCACCTCAAGGAGAACGATCTAATCATCCGTAAGCTGGAAGACGTCAAGAATGGAGTGGCCTGTCTGGTCGCATACGTCAGTACGCCCGGTACCTCCCCGGCGGTGGACTGCTTCAGCACCAAGGTGCACTTCAAGGAGAGCCTGACCCAGGACGGGCATCTGCGAGAAGGGGATCTGGATGTGCGCAAGATCGTAGACACGGGCAGCCAGAAGGCCTGCTTGATTGCGTACGTGGCCACCGCCGGCACCTCGCCGTCCATCGTTTGTTATGACTCACAGGTTCAGACGCAAGGCAGCCTACGCCAGGTCAGCCATCTGCGGGAAGGCGACCTGGTGGTGCGCAAAATTATGGATACCGGGAATCGCAAGGCCTGTATGGCGACCTACGTGAGTACGGAAGGCACCTCATCCAATCTTTACTGCTACGACGAGTAGTCCGGCAGGCCCAGGACCCGAGGCCCCTATGGGGCCTCGTTCATTCTGCCGCCACCTGCAGCACGACACCTTCCACACCGGTTACCCGTACCTTGCTTCCGGAGGGGCAGTCGGCGCCGTGGATCTTCCAGGTGGAGTCATCGACCCGGATCTTGCCTTCCCCGTTGACGATCGGACCCGCGAGGGTGAAGACGCGCCCGATGTACTGCTCGCCGCGCCGATTGAGTCGCGGCTGATCGGTCTTTATCGGGTGCCGCTTCAGGTAGAGCCGCGACAGCAGGATGCTGACGATGCTGAAACTGGCGAAGGCTAGTACCTGATATTCCCAGTTCAGCTCGGGTTGCAGCAGCAGGATGGCGCCGACCAGACCGGCGGCAATCCCGAGCCATAGGAAGAACACCCCAGGGGAAAGGATCTCGAGGATCACGAAGATCACCCCGAGCACCCACCAATGCCAGTAATCGACGGCCTGAAACCAGTCCATCATGCTCACCCCTCGGTCTTCTCGCCGAAGGTCGCCTTGGCGATTTCCGCGATACCGGTCAGAGAGCCGATCAGACTCGAGGCCTCGAGCGGCATCAGAATGACCTTCTGGTTCTCCGCGCTGGCGATCTGCTGCAATGCCTCTGTGTATTTCTGCGCCACGAAATAGTTGATCGCCTTAACGTCCCCCTTGGCGATGGCCTGGGACACCATCACGGTGGCCTTGGCTTCCGCTTCGGCAAGCCTTTCCCGCGCCTCCGCCTCGCGAAACGCCGCCTCTTTTTCACCTTCCGCTTCCAGGATGGCGCCCCGCTTTTCGCCTTCAGCGCGCAGGATCTCCGCCTGCCGTCTGCCTTCGGCCTCGAGGATCTGGGCCCGTTTCTCCCGTTCCGCCTTCATCTGGCGCGCCATGGCTTCGACCAGGTTCTTCGGTGGGGTGATATCCTTGATCTCGATGCGGGTCACTTTGACTCCCCATGGGGTGGTGGCGTCGTCAACCACGGTGAGTAGTTGGGCATTGATACGGTCGCGCTCGGACAGCACCTCATCCAAATCCATGGAACCCATTACCGTGCGGATATTGGTCATGGTCAGGTTGAGAGTCGCGTATTCCAGGTTGCTCACCTCATAGGCAGCCTTGGCGGCATCCAGAACCTGAAAAAATACGACGCCGTCAACCGTGACCATCGCGTTGTCCCTGGTGATCACCTCCTGAGACGGTACATCCAGGACCTGTTCCATCATATTCATCTTGGCGCCGATCTGGTCGAATACCGGCACGATCAAGTTGAGCCCCGGACGCAAGGTCTTGGTGTAGCGCCCAAAACGCTCCACGGTAAATTCGCTGCCCTGGGGCACCCGCTTGGCCCCCAGCACGACCAAGATCACGGCAAGCACCAGGACTGCAAGCGTAAATTCCCCCATCACCCTCTCCTCCCTTTGCATTCGAACCGGATTAGTATAGCGCGTTGCCGACGCCGGGTTAGACCTGCACTCGCGCTTGCGGTTAGACTGCCGCTACCCG
>JAHEIA010000293.1:2502-4778 GCA_024639625.1 Chromatiales bacterium | reverse complement strand
TATGGCATTTACCTCACGCAAGATGAAGTTTCTGGTAGGCGATTACGGGGCGATGATCAAGGACCCGCGTATGGCAGGGCCTTTCATCAAGAGCTTCTCCGTGATGGCAAAGGCATGATTCAATGGCGGCCTGGTCTGCGGACCAGGCCGTTTTCGCGTTATAATGCGCCGATCTGGTGATTGGCATTAACCTCCTGAGAGTGTGTGAAGTAATGGGAAGCAGAATCCGTTCGGTGCTCTTGACTGCGGCCGTTGCCTGTGCGGCGATTTCCACTGCCGGGGCGCAGCAGGTGCAACCCGGTGGCGATGTGTACGTTGTCCAGCAGTCGCGGGGAGCCGCGACCGTGTCCCTCGGTGGAACGGTGATCCCGTACAAAGAAGTCACCCTGTCCGCCCAGCTCCCGGGCCGCGTCAATTTTCTGGCGGGTAAGGAGGGTGACAGCTTCGAAGAAGGCGCCAAGCTGGTTGCCCTGGAAACCCGCGAGCTGTTGGCGAAGCGCCAGGCGGCGGTTGCGCAATTTGCCAACGCCGACGCCCAGTTGCGCAGCGCGGGCGCCCAATTCAGCCGCGAGTTGTATTACCCGCGGTCCAAAGAGGCCCCGGGCGGCATGGGGATGCCCAACCTGTTTGACCAGATGTTCACCCGTCCAATGGAATCCTTCGTCGGTGAGCGTAGCGAGCCGGCGGCCCGCTCGGTAGACATCTACACCTCCCACATCGGCATACAGCAGGCGCAAAACGCCATCATGCAGGCGCAGGCCGAGATCCAGGCGATCGATGCGAAGCTGCGCGACGCAGAGAGTTTGGCTCCGTTCGCGGGCGTGATTACAAAGAAATTTATCGAGGTCGGCGATACCGTCCAACCCGGTCAGCCGCTGCTCGAATATGCAGACCTGACCTATCTGCAGATCATGGTGGACGTGCCTGCGCGCCTACGCCCGGGCTTGAATCTGGGTATGATGTTGCGCGCGCAGCTGGATGTCGGGGACCAAGTGGTACCGGTGCGTCTCGCCCAGATCTACCCCATGGCAGATGCGCAGCGGCATACCGTGAAGATGAAGTTTGACCTCCCCCAGGGAGTATCCGCCCCCGGCATGTATGTGCGGGTGCTGATTCCGGATTTCACCGACCCAGGGCAGGACAGCCCGGTGATCCCCACCACCGCGATCCGCTACAATGGCAGTCTGCCCGGCGTCTACGTGGTCCGGGACAGCGGCAGACCGGAGTTGCGATTGATCCGTGTCGGCGAGGAGCTGACCCCTGGTTTTACCACGGTCCTCTCGGGGCTGCGCTCCGGCGAAAGGGTATTGCGTGACCCGGGTCCCGGGCTTACCGCAGGCTGGGCCCCACCCCCTGTGCCCGGCAAATAGCGCGCCTACGTTCTCTCCTCTCCGGTCTTGTCTCTCGGGCCCCGTCAGGGGCCCATTAGCTTTGCGCAAAGGCCCTAAATCGCCATGAGTCAGCAAGATTCCTCCGCTAACGAGCTGCCCCCAGAAATTCCATCCGACGAACACCTGGGGTTAGCCGGGCGCACCGCGCGCTTCTTCATCAACTCCCCTCTCTCGCCCCTGCTGTTCATCGCGATGATGTTGATGGGCTTGATCGGTCTGGTGATGACCCCCCGGCAAGAGGACCCGCAGATCTCGGTGCCGATGATCGACATCTTTGTCGCCTATTCCGGAGCCGAGGCGGAGCAGGTTTCTACCCTGGCGATTGAGCCGCTCGAGCGCATCATGAGCGAGATTCCAGGGGTCAAGCACGTCTACTCCGCGTCGATGCGAGGGCGCGGTATCGTCACCATCGAGTTCGACGTCGGCGAGCAGATGGGGCCTTCTCTGGTGAAGGTCAATGACAAGCTATCCTCGAACATGGATCTGATTCCGCCAGGGGTGCAACCGCCGCTGGTCAAGGCGAAGGGCATCGACGACGTTCCTGTGGTCAACCTGACCCTGTGGGCGAAAGACCTGGACAACGACGGAATCGCTGACGTCGATGACGGCTATCTGCGCATGCTCGCGCAAAGCGTGCTGCAGAATCTCAAGGAAATCCCCGGCACCGGGGGTGGTTTCGTGGTTGGCGGTAGGCGCGAGCAGGTTACCGTAGAGGTCGTTCCAGAGCGCTTATCGGGCTACAACATCAGCCTCGACCAGGTGGCGCAGACGATCCGCACCGCGAATGCCGAGCAGCAGGCGGGGGGTGTCGAATCGGGCGACACCCACTTTACCGTGGTCACCGGGGCATTCCTCACCAGCGCGGACGACATCAAGCGCTTGGTG
>JAHEIA010000293.1:0-2492 GCA_024639625.1 Chromatiales bacterium | reverse complement strand
CGCAGGTGACCCAGGGTCCCGAAGACGCGTCGCAGTTGGTGGCCTACTATACCGGGCCGGCTGGAGGTATGCAGGCCGATATAACCGGGGTGCCCGCAGTCACGGTGGCGATCGCCAAGAAAGAGGGCACCAACGGCGTAACGGTCGCCAACGCGGTGATCGAACGGGTAAGGAAGCTGGAGGGAAGACTGATTCCGGCGAACGTGGCGGTGAGTGTGACCCGCGATTACGGGGAGACCGCGAACGACAAGGTCAACGAGCTGATCTTTAAGCTGTTCGTCGCCACCGGGTTCGTCTTTCTGCTGGTGCTGGCGGCGTTCCGCGCCTTCCGCCCGGCCATCGTCGTCGTGCTGGTGATACCGGTCGTGCTCTTGTTCACTGTATTCGCCGCCTGGATTCTGGGTTTCACCATCGACCGAGTAAGCCTGTTCGCCCTCATCTTCTCCATTGGTATCTTGGTCGATGATGCCATCGTGGTAGTGGAGAATATCTATCGGCGTTGGCTGGAGGAGGGCAAGACCGACGAGATTACCGCCGTCGATGCGGTGCGCGAGGTGGGCAACCCCACGATCCTCGCCACCTTCACCGTCATCGCCGCTCTGCTACCCATGGGTTTCGTCAGCGGCATGATGGGGCCGTACATGTTCCCGATTCCGGCCCTCGGCTCTGTCGCCATGCTGGTGTCGCTTTTCGCCGCCTTCGTGTTTACCCCTTGGCTTGCCAATTCGCGCTGGCTGAAGCCTACGATGCATTACTTAAGCGTCGCCGAGAAGCGCGAGCACCGGGAGGCCGAGCGCCTCGAGGGCTTCTATCGCGGGATCCTCACGCCGCTCATGGAGAGTTCCGCCAAACGGGCGATTTTCCGCATCGTTCTTTGGGGTAGTTTTGCCTTCGCCTGCTCAATGTTCTACACCAAGTGGGTGGCGGTGAAGATGCTGCCCCTGGACAACAAACCGGAATTCAGCGTGGTGCTCGACATGCCCGAGGGAACCGCGCTTCCGGTGACCGCGAACCTGCTCCACCAGATGGCGAACAAGGTCCGGGAACTTCCGGAGGTTACGGCCGTGCAGCTCTACGCGGGGACCGCGCGGCCGTTCGATTTCAACGGCATGGTGCGTCACTACTATCTGCGCAACGAGCCCTGGCAGGGTGAACTGCAGGTCCAGCTGCTGCATAAGACCAAGCGTGAGCGCACCAGCCATGTGATTGCGGAACAGGCAAGGAGCGATCTGCAGCAGCTGATCAAAGGCACCGGGGCCAGGATTGCGGTGGTGGAAATGCCCCCCGGACCCCCGGTGCTGCAGTCGGTTGTCGCGGAGGTGCACGGGCCGAGCGCTGAGGTGCGGCGTCAAGTCGCCCGGGATCTTACCGGGATCTTCGAGCAGGCGCCGAGCCTGGTGGACGTTGATAATTACCTGCGCGATCCGTACGAATACTGGCGCTTCAATGTCGACACGGAAAAGGCGGTGCGCCGCGGCATCTCGGTCGACGCGATCAATCGCAATCTGTCGATGGCTCTCGGCGGCAGCACGATCGGGGACGTCAAGCAGCGCGCGGGGCACGAGCCCGTCAATATCGTGCTGCAGGTCCCGCTGGCGACCCGTTCTCAAGTGGGGCGACTCGGCGATTTGCCGGTGCAGTCGAACATGGGGAATACCATACCGTTGCGCGAGTTGGGGCGCTTCGAGCGGATACCCGAGGACGACATCATCTACCACAAGGATCTGCGGGACATCGAGTACGTGGTAGCGGATGTGGGTGGTGAGCTTGCAGCACCGGTGTATGGCATGTTCCAGGTTCAGGATATGCTGCGCGATTACCAGGCGCCGGATGGTGTACCGGTCGGCGCCTTCTGGTTCGGGCCGCCACCGACGGATGATGTGTCGAGTCTCGAGTGGACCGGTGAGTGGACGGTTACCTTCGAGACCTTCCGCGACATGGGGGGGGCATTCATGGTGGCCCTGGTGCTGATCTATGTCCTGGTGGTCTGGGAGTTCGGCAATTTCCGGATCCCGGCATTGATTATGGCGCCGATCCCTTTGACCTTGCTGGGAATCATTCCCATGCACGCGATCATGGGCGCGGAGTTCACCGCGACGTCGATGATCGGATGGATCGCCCTGGCGGGGATCATCGTGCGCAATTCCATCCTGTTGGTGGATTTTTCGATCCACGAGATCCAAAGGGGGATCCCGGTGGCTGAAGCGGTGCTCCGCTCCTGCAAGACCCGGACCCGGCCGATCATGATCACCGCCTTGGCCCTGGTGGCCGGTTCTAGCGTGATCTTCACCGACCCGATCTTCCAGGGTATGGCGATTTCGCTCGCGTCCGGGGTTATGGTTTCCACCATCCTTACCCTGATCGTGATTCCTCTCGGGTGCATGAGCGCCGCCAAGTCCTTGTGTGAGGTGGCGGCGGTTGGCTGCCCGCCGGGCACCAATATTCCGGTGCCGGAGGAACAGCTGAAGACCGCGGCTGCCAGGCCCGCCTCG
>JAHEIA010000015.1 GCA_024639625.1 Chromatiales bacterium | reverse complement strand
GAAAACCAGCTCTTAGCAATATATACTGCCTGCCGCGCGTCCGGGGCCTCTGGCCCCCCGGTGCGCCTGCGCGGCGGATCGCCGATCACCGATCACTGGCGACCCCGAAGGCAGCGGAGATCGCGTGGCCGCTGGGCAGCATCACATGCGGACGGGTCGGGGCGGTCCGCAGGCGGACCGGACGGGAGGCTTGTCAGTCGACGCGAAGCACGTAAGTGCGCCACATCGAGTAGTAGCGGAGCAGGTCGACCTTGCCGATGATACGCAGCCCTGCCGCAGACAGCTCCTGTTCGGCTTGTGCCGCCGCAATGACGTTTCGGTTGACCCCCGGTTTGCCTTTTCTGGTGTGACGGCGTGCGCGCCGCCAGGCGCTGAAATTGCCGTCTACGCGCAGGGAAACACAAACACTGCATCGGCTGACCCGGGCAAACTCGCGATAAATCGCTAGCCTGGTCGCCGGGTCGTGGATGTGGTGCATGAGCCGCATGCACAGGATACTGTCTACCACCTTACTTGGCAGGTCGATATGCAGCGCGTCGGTGTGCAGGCAGTGAAATCGGTCCGCAATCCGCTCCGCATGTGACGCCCGCGCCATCTCCATCATGGGGAGACTGCTGTCTCCTGCCATCAGCTCCCGAGTGGGCTCCTCGGCGAGCATGGCCCAGAAACGCCCGGTTCCACAAGGTAGGTCGAGGATGGAGCGGGGATTCCCTGCCAGCCGCAACGCCTTGCGGGCCATCTGGATCTCCCAGAAATTGGCGAAGCGTCGGCTGGGTTTTTGCTTTCGGCTGCGGGCGTAGCGTTGCGAGAATTCCTTGTCATATTTCTTCGAGAAGGTGAAATCGGATTTGATCTCGCTCATGAAGATGTCCTTGCTGCCGCTGGTCTCTGTTTTCCGTTTTCCATGTCGCCTTAGCTATGTTCTTGCGTAGGCCTCAGGGTGACCGCGCAGTAAAAATCGCCCGCTCGGGGGCGGGAAGCCCTTCCACGGTCAGAGATGGATTCCCCGCTTGCAAAAAATCTCTTAGCGAGTGAAACCGCATCCACTCCGTGCTGCGTTGTTCCTCGACCGTCGTGATGGTTCGATCGCACAGTTCAATCGCCCGAAACCCGCAGCGCTTCAACCAGCCGTGCAGAGCGTCGCAGCTTGGCAGGAACCACACATTGCGCATTTTTGCGTAGCGCACTTGAGGCACCAGCACCTGGTTCGCGTCTCCTGTTATCACGAGGGTTTCCAGTACCAGCTCGCCGCCCGGGCGCAGCAGGTCGCGCAACGCGAGCAGGTGATCCATAGGCGACCGACGATGATAGAGTATACCCATGGAAAACACCGTGTCGAAGCATCGAAGCCCGGGCGGAAGGTCGCCGGCGGCCAACGGCAGAACCGCGACAGCCTGCCGCCCGAGGAAATGTTGCAGGGCATGGAACTGCACGTTATTCAGGATTCCGGGATCGATCCCGAGTACGACGGCCGCTCCCGCCCCCAGCATACGCCAAGCGTAATACCCGTTACCGCAGCCGATATCCAGTACTAATCGTCCGTCGAGCGGAGTGATATTGGGTTCGACGCGTGCCCATTTCCAATCCGACCGCCATTCGCTGTCTACGTGAACGCCTTGGATCAGGAACGGCCCCTTGCGCCAGGGATGCAGGCGGAGAAGCAGCTCGCGGATTCGCTGTGGCGTCGCCGCGGGGCAACCCGTCGTTGCCCCGGTCCGCACCATGGGCGAGCGAAGATCGGCGCTAGGGTTGGAAACCTTCGGCAGAGAACGCAGGATCTCGATCCACCCGGCCAGGTTGCCGTGCATTGCCCGGGTCAGCCTGCGTATCGATCGTTGTCGCAGGACATCGACCCAGGGCGCGAGCGGACTCTGTGTCAGCCGCTGGTAGAAATCGTCCTGAATCAGGATTTCCAGGCCAGGTAGGAGACGAAATTCAGGCATTGGAACCAGGGGTGGTCGATCTTGAATCCGGCGTGCCGAAGCCGCTGTCGCAGCATCGGCACGGAGTCGGGGCGCTGAACGCGTTCGAGTGCTGATCGCTTGCGGCTGATCTCCAGCTCACTGTAGCCGTTGCTGCGTTTGAACGCATCATGCAACTCGGTGATACGGGTTTCCATGTCAGGGTCCTCGCAACGAACCTTTTCCGAGAGAATCAGAAGGCCGCCTGGCCGGAGTCCACGCCACACGGACGCGAGGACCGCATCCCGATCTTCGGTTGGCAGAAACTGCAGAGTGAAATTGAGCACTACCACAGAGGCGTTGCTCACCGGTACGGATCGGATATCGGCGCAAATAAGCTCGATCGACATTCCGTTCTCCGCCGGTTCTGCGGCGAGCTGGGCACGGAACTTCTTCAGCATCGGCAGCGAATTGTCTACGCAGATGATGCGCAGGCTGCTTTGCTTGCCGACGGCACGCTGGATTGCTCGGCTCACCGCGCCGAGCGAGCATCCGAGGTCGTAGCAGAGGCTACCCTCGCGTAAATGCTGCGCAGCGATCATGCCGAGCAACGGAAGCAGGGCTCCATAGCCGGGTACCGAACGCTCGATCATGTCAGGAAAGACTTCGGCCACTTTGTCATCGAACACGAAATCGTCGATCGGCTCCGCGGCCGCCGCATAGAGTCGGTCGTGCGCGGTCTTTGACGGGCCGCTGGTTCTCGTCGAGGACGGCATATTCGGACCGGCGGTGGGCTGCGTATCGGGTGTCTTCACCGAAAGAAATAGGTGGTTATGAAGACCCCGATTATAAGAGAAAACGCCTCCCTCTGCCGGATTTCAATGGCCGGTGATGGGGTCTTCGGCGGCGCAGCGGGCGCAGCCAGACCGCAGACACGAAACGCTGCATCATGTCGTTGTCGAGGCCCGGACAGATATAGGAGATCGAGGGCTCTCTTTTGGCGACCTATACCGAGTTTGTCAGTTCGGAGAAGCTCGAAGTAGGCCTATACGTGAGCCGCCAAGAACCACCCAAAGGAAAAACCGGAGATGCGTGGATAATCTAAACCACAAACGTTGGGAGCAAGAGTACCACTCACTGTGCATTCCGAAATCACGGAAAACGGTGCACCGAACGTTGATTCGAAATGAGCTCGGAGAGAAAGAAAGTACGCGCGATCGAAGAAGGTGATGTTTTGCCTGGTCATCCGCATCTGAAGATGTTGATTGCACCGAAGCAGGTGGTGCCGCGGGGTGTCGGGTATGTTAAGGAAAAGGAGCATTCCGCGTCGCAGGGGGTGGTGCAGAGGTTGTTCGGCATGCTGTGAAGCTGCGTGCAGAAGTAGGATGCTTCGCAGTAACGAATCGTGCGCACGCGGGACATTTCGGGCCTCAGGGTCATCGAAGCGATTTTCGGGAAGTGCTCGTCGCACTGCCTTTCGCGCGGTAGCGGTACGCTTGTTATAGGGACCCGGCATTGCTCGCCAACGCCGTCTATCATATTCGGCAACGATTCAACTTGCGCTATCCGGTTGCTTTTCTACTTTTTTATGTATAATAAAAAGGTAACATCCATTCCATTAGAAAATCTGCGGAGCAACTAAGTTGGCTAGAGCAAAATCAATCCAAGACCTCTCGGCATCAGAACTCTACGAATTGGCACGTAAGAGGGAGGAAGAAGAGCAGGAACGCGAGCGAGAAGTGCTACAGAAAAAAATAGAGGTTCTGAAGACGAAAAAGAAAGAAATATCTGCCCGCTTCCGCAAGGAGCTGAAGTTGGTGGAAGAACAGATTCTGGCGCTCTCGGGGAGAAAACGGCGTAAGGGGGCGGGGCGGGGCGGTCGCCAACAAGCGTCCCAGCGAGTGATCGCCTTTATCTCCGGCCGCGGCAAGGCGACGACGAAGGAGATCAAGGCGCACCTGGCATCGGAAGGCGTTGAAGTGGCGAATCTCAGTCAGCTTCTGGCGTATCTGAAGAAGTCGGGCCGCGTGACATCACCGGCGCGGTCGGTCTACACGATCGCCCAGTAAAGGCACCGCACTCGTCACAAGCAGTGCGACGAGTGTAGTGCGCCGGTTCCCAGCTCCGGGCAATGGGTCGTGGCGCTGATTTTCCGCTATCGGGTTTCATCGGCATCGCCGTCGAAAGAATTCGTTTGGGCACACCGATCCTACCCAGGAAAAGCGAACCCGACCACCACTGACATTCAGCCTTAGCAATCCCTCGGTTGCTACCGGGCTACTGGCGTGATCGTTGCCGAGTATCCTGGGTGGGGTCCTAGGAGCTTCTGCAGCAGGGACGCCGCAGCCTATCTACAGGGGTCGATTCACCGCGTATCGTGCGACCCCATCCCGGATGCGTGATCCGAGTGCCGGCCAGTACTCGTAGGGCAGCCTGTCTGAGTTTCCGGGGGTAGTCAGGCAGGCGAATGGCGCCGCGGTATCCCGGGCGAGCCAAGGTTCGGCGCCTGCGCAGAGACGCTTGACCCTGCCGGGGGCCAAGGATTAGAGTAGCGACCGCTACGCGGTTACCCGCGCCCGCCTCTCGGCGGCTGCGGCGTACCTGGGAAACCGGTGCGAATCCGGTACTGCCCCCGCAACGGTAAGCAGGCTGCGCTCTTCAGCGTTCGACCGGAAGATTGCTTTCGGCTCTTTCCGCGGTAGATAGAGTGTGTCTCGGCAAAAGCCACTGTGTGTATGTCCGCATGGGAAGGCGCCGCGATGTTTCACCCGCCCTGCGAGTCCGGAGACCGACCCCGTAGCAGTGACTTCTAGGTGTTGCGGAGGGCAGCACCGGATGCTGCTGCAGACGCGGGCCGTGGTTCCAACCCTGCTCCCACCGCTGCGGTGCCATCGCGCCCTCTCGCATCGAAACTCGCAACTGCCGGCTCCCGCCCGGCGCCGACCAAGTTTGTCCGATGCCCCACTACAGTTTTCTTACGCCGATCGTTGCGCTATCTGCAGCCCTCGTCCAGCCCGGCGCGTGGGCAACGGAGCCGGACGTCCTGCCTCCGATAGTGATTAGCGCCGGGCGCACCGAACTGCATTCGGTCGCCAGCCCGACAAGCATTCTGCTCATCGATAGACGCGAGATCGATCGGACCGCCGCCAGCAACCTAGCGGAGCTCCTCCAGTCGCGCGGTGGAATCTATGTCCGGGATCCCTTTGGCGACGGCAGCCGAGCGGTGGTGGACATGCGTGGATTCGGCTCGACCGCAGGGTCGAATATCTTGGTGCTGGTAGATGGTCGGCGGCTCAACAACAGCAGCGATACCGCGCCGCCGGACCTTGGCACGATCAATCTCGCCGACGTTGAGCGGGTAGAGATCATCCAGGGAAGCGCCGGGACGCTGTTCGGTAATCAGGCCGTCGGCGGGGTGATCAATGTGATCACGCGCCGCCCGCAGGGCTTCGACGCCACGCTGCATGGAGGGGCTGGCAGCTACCATGGCTACAGCGCGCGGGCGCATCTCGCGGATCGGTTGGCTAACGGTCTGGCTTACCGCATCGATCTCGGCGCACGGCGCAGCGATAACTATCGGGACAACAACGCGGTCGAACGCGACAATCTAGCGTTGCGCATCGACTACGAATACGCGGCCGGCCTAGCCTTTCTCGAATACGAACGGGTGCGTGAAGACTTGGAGCTACCGGGTAGCCTGTTCGCGGTCGAAGTGGCGGAGGACCGGCGGCAATCTGCACCCGCCTATCGGGGGGATTTCAGCAATACCGACACCGACGTGACACGCGCGGGATTGCGCCAGCGCATCAGCGACATTTGGTCACTGGAATCGGACCTCGCCTACCGTACCAACGATAGCCGGTTCCAGATCAGCTTTCGCGCGTTCCCCGGTTCCGATTCGACACAGAAGCGCCGGGTCTGGGAGTTCAACCCGCGTCTAGTCGGCCGGCTACCTCTTGGGCGCCGGGATCTTGGCCTCACCCTGGGCGGCGATGTGGAGACCACGGATTACGAGTTGCGCACCTCGTTCGGCCCACAGGGTGTCGACCAGCGGATCTTCGCCTTGTACGGACAAGCCAACACTGCGCTCACGGATGCTTGGAATCTTACCCTCGGTTTGCGCCACGCCGGTGTTAGTGACGACATCGCTACGGGAACCGGGAAGACGAAGCTCGACGATCGGGTTACTGTCGGCTCCGCGGGTCTGCTCTACGACGCAGCCGACGGCTGGCGTTTGTCGGCCCGCATCGACCAGAATTACCGCTTTCCCACCGTCGACGAGCATAGCAACATCGTCTTTGGTCAACCGATAGGGCTCGATACACAGAAGGGCGTTTCCTACGAGCTGGGCGCCGAATGGGCTCGTCGCGCCTTATGGGGTAAGGCGATGCTCTATCGCCTCGACCTGAAAGACGAGATCAGCTTCGACTCCAGCACCTTTTTCAACATCAATCTGGATAAGACCCGGCGTCATGGCGCGATCTTCGAAGTCAACTGGTCTCCCGCAGCAACCTGGCAGGTCGGCGCAAGTTATACCTATACCGACAGCGAGATCACTGCCGGTCCCTTTGCGGGTAATCAGGTGCCCTTGGTTCCGCAACACAATGGGCGCCTTGCGTTCGACTACGCACCGCTTGCGCTTCCGGGGCTGAATCTGTTGGCAGAGGTGATTTGGGTGGGCAAACGGGTGTTGGGTGGAGATTTTGCAAACCGGTTCCAGCGATTAGATCAATATTCGCTGATCAATCTGACTGCGGGTTACTCCCTGGCGGGTTGGCAATTCTCCGCGCGCATAAACAATCTACTGGGAACGCGATACAACGAAACCGGTTCGGTTGGCTTCGATCACGCGTTCGTCTTGCACCCAGCGTACTTCCCGGCGCCGGAACGGAACTTCTGGCTGACGGCTCGGTATGAATTTTCGAATTGACAGCAGCCCGCCGCCAGGAACCCGTTGACCAGCCTTCCAACGACGTGGACTCAGGCGTCCAGAATGCGCACTTGGGCCGGGTCCAACGCCATCTCGATCGAGGCCCCGACAGCGTAGGCAGGACTTCCCATCTGATGCCCGTCATCTACCAGAATGTCTCGCTCGCCGAGCGCGACCGAATAGCGAATCAGATTGCCCAGGAACTCGCGATCTCGAATGCTCCCGGTAAGCAAGAGCTCGCCTTGCGTAATCGTCTCCTCGCGTCCAAGGATGCGCAGGTCTTGCGGACGAAACATCGCGTGGGAGGTAGCCTTCCCCGCGCTACCCCCGGCTAGTGGGATCTCGATCGCGTCGCTCGATCGAAACAGCGACCCGCCGCTGGTTTCAACAAGTGTGCCCGCGATCAGGTTCGCCGTTCCCAGGAATTGCGCCACGAACCTGTTTTTCGGGCGATCATAGAGATCCATGGGCGATCCGACCTGTTGCAGGATCCCATCGTTGAGTACCGCCATCCGGTCGGCAATGGTGTTCGCCTCCTCTTGGTCGTGGGTTACGAAAATGGTGGTGATGCCCAAGCGCTGTTGCAGTTCGCGTATTTCCCTACGCATGCGAACGCGCAGGCTGGCATCGAGATTGGAAAGTGGTTCGTCGAGCAGCAGGACGCGGGGCTCGACGACGATGGTGCGGGCGAGGGCTACTCGTTGCTGTTGGCCACCGGAGAGCTGGGCCGGCCGGCGATCTGCATACTCGCTCAGACCGACAACCTCCAGAGCCGCCTGTACCCGTTTTCGTATCTCGGCGGTTGGGAGCTTTCGCTCTTCCAGGCCAAAGGCAACGTTTCGGCGCACCGTCATGTGCGGCCATAGCGCGTAGTTCTGGAACACCATGCCGACACGGCGTTTCCACGGAGCGAGATGAGTCACGTTCTGGCCGCCGATACTAAGCTCTCCACTGGGAGCTGGGCCAAACCCGGCAATCAGTCTCAGCAGGGTAGACTTGCCGGATCCGGAAGGGCCGAGAAAGGCGAAGAACTCACCGGGTTCGATATCGAGGTCGATATCGCGCAACACTACATTGGTGCCAAAAGCCAGGCCGATGTTGCGCAGGGTTACGCTGACCCCTTGTGCCTTAGTCATAGCCATCTTCTACTCCACTCCGAGAACAGTTTCGGCTACTATGCGGTCTGCCGTCCGCATGCGTCGCCCGCGCTCTATGACACGGTGTGACAAGTAGGTGCCAAGCCCTTCAATCACCACCGCGATGATGCCGAGGGCGGCTCCGGGTCCGCGGCCGGCCGCGGACTGCATGAACACGTAGATGCCATACGACAACGGCGCATCGGACTGTTGGCCCACCAACATCAGCGTGGCCGAAAGCTCCACCGAGGCAGTGGCGAAACTGGTCACAAAGCCCGCGAGAATGCCTCCCGACATCAGGGGTACGACAATGCGCCACACGGTGCGCAATTTGGTGGCGCCCAGGTTCTCGGCAGCCTCTTCCAGGGTTACGCTAACCTGCTGTAGGGCGGCGACGCAGGCGCGCAGCGCGTACGGTAGACGACGGACCGAGAGCGCGATCACCAGGATCACCCACCAGGCGGCGAGCGGCTGGCCGCTGAAAGGCACTTCCCAGCCGAGAAAGATTCGCAGGTATCCGATGCCTAGAACCACCCCTGGCACAGCCAGCGCAGCGGTAGCGATGTAGTCGAGCCAGGTTCGCCCACGCAGGCCGGTGCGCCAGACGATGTAGGCGATGGCTGTTCCTAGAATTACGTCGATCGTGGCCGCCAGTCCCGCGTAAAGCAGGGTGTTGGTGACATATTGCGACGAGGTCTCGAAAACCCGCAGATAGTGGTCGAGAGTAAAGCCGTCGGGTAGCACGGCATAGGACCAAACCGTGCCGAACGACAGCAGCAGCAGGCCGATGTGCGGGGCGAGAACAAAGGCCAGGATCAGCAGGATCACCAGGTAGGCGCCGGTTTTCTCCCATGGCCGAAGATCGCGTTTCAGCAGGCCTCCGCCGCCCTTCTGCACGGACGAGTAGTCGCGGCCGCGGAACGCTAGGAAAGACGCCCAGAGCGAGAACATGGAGAACAGCACCAGCATCACCGCGATCACGTACCCCATGGGATCAGTGATGCCAATGGAGGAAATGCGCAGGTAAGCCTGCGGCGCCAACATCTTGTTAACGTTGAGCAGCAACGGTGTACCGAGGTCATCGAACACCTTGAGAAACACCAGCGATGCCCCCGCGATATAGCCCGGCATGGCGAGCGGAAACACCACCCGCCGGAACAGCCGCAGTCCGCTTGCGCCGAGATTCTGCGCGGATTCCTCGAGCGAACGGTCGATGTTCGCCAGGCTAGCCGCCAGGTTGGTAAGGATGAACGGGAAATAATGGATGCTTTCGACCAGGATGACCCCGTTGAGCCCATCCATGAAGGGCACCGTGAAACCGAAGTGTTCATCGAGCAGCAGGTTGACGCTCCCGTTGCTGCCGAATAGTAGTTGCATTGCCACGGCGCCCACGAAGGGTGGCATGATCAGAGGAATGACGCCCAGGGTCTGTATCAGGATCGATCCGCCGAAGTTGAATCGTGTCGTGAAATAGGCCAGGGGAACCGCAATGATGGACGCAAGCATCACCGACATGCCTGCCACATAGAGCGAGTTCCAGAACGATTCGCGGAACAGGGAGGTGCGGAAAAAATCTTGGAAATTCACCAAGGTGAAGCTGCCTGTGTGCGGATCCTGAAAGGCCACGAAGATGACCTTGAGTACTGGCACCACGAGGAAGGCGGCGAGAAAGATGGCCAGCGTCAGGCCAACGCTGGCAGGTCCCCATTGCACACGAGATGGCACGGCTATCCCTTGGTGAAAAGACGGGAGGAAGCGCGGGCGGGCAGGACCTTGCCCGCCCGCTCGAGCTACAATTTCTTATCGAACTAGCCGGATCGCCTGTCGCGCCAATTCCTCAGCCTGCGCGTAGTTGTCTCGAGCGAAGGCGTCCCACAGCTGTTCCACTTCCGCTTGGCGTTGCGGCACCTCGTCAGTGGCCTTCTTGCGTTTCTTCTCGAACACCGCGGCGAAGGCGGGATCGTTGGCTTCGGCTTCGCTCACTGGAACCGCCGCTACCCGCTGGCGTGCCTCGTCGAGCAACGCCTGCGCCTTGGGATCCGGTCTCTTGGCCAGGGCTTCCGTGGCCTCATGGATGGCCTGGGTGGCCGCCCGGAGCTCGCCGATGCGAAAGGTGATTAGTTGATCGAACAGCGAGTTCACCACATTGTAGCGACCTTCGGATAGTTCAGAATCGAAGTGGACCGCGGCGCCGATGGAGTTGTCTTCAAAGGGGTTGGGTAAGCCTTCGGGCGCCTCGGCATAGATCGCAGGCTTGACCGGGAGGCGCTGTATCTTCGGATCGAAGAGAATCTTTTGCCCCGCGTCCGACAGCAGGAAATCGATGAATGCCGCTGCAGCCTCCGGGTGGGGCGCGTTCTTTACGATGCCCACGTTGGCCGGCACCAGAGCGGTAATGGTGGGGTAGACGAACTCCACCGGAAAGCCGGAGGCCTTCGACGAAAAGCCGAAGAAGTCGATGACGATGCCGATGCCGAATTCACCGCTGTTAACGCCGTCCGGAACGCCGAAGCTGCGTTCGGTTACCGTGCTGAAGTTGCCTGCCATCTCCTTCAAGGACGCCCAACCCTTGTCCCAGCCCTCCCCTTGGAGTATCGCTTCGACGGTGAGGTGGGTGGTACCAGAGCGCGACGGAGCCGACATGCCGACATGCCCGAAGTAGACGGCCCCCTTCAGGTCATCCCATTCTTTCGGCAGCGGAAGCTTCTTCGCCTTCATATAGCGCGTGTTGTACATGATTCCGTACCCGGAGGCGGCGAAACCGAAGAAGTAGCCGTCCGGGTCATTGATGGGGAAGGAACCGATCATGTCCGGGATACCTTCTGAATTGGGCGCATAAGGCTCCAACAGACCCTTGCCCTTCAGCAGGGTGAAAGCGTCCGGAGCGGAAACCCAAAACAGATCCGTGGTGTTGTTCGCCGCGGTTTCCTGGATGTACTTGACTCCCGCGGAAGTCTTCTTGTTCAGAATCTCCACCTGGGTGGCCGGATGTTTTTCTTGGAAGGCCGCCTGGAAAGGGCCGGTAAGATCTTCGGGAAACGAGGTAACGATTACCAGCTTGTCCTCCATTGCCTGTGCGGTACCGCAGAAGGACGAAACAGCGAAAGCGAAGGCCAATGCACGGCCGATAGGAAGTGCACGATGATGTAGTTTCATAGAAGTGATCCTCTGGCGGGGCCAGCCATTGTTGTTGTTCGATGACGGTTGCACCGCCCATAAGTATGGCTGGGAAAGCGGAAGCTGCAAGTACGGAGAACGCCGCTTCGAGGTGCGTACTCGCTGGCCGGAGACCGAATCACTTTTCGCCGCGCCAGGCGCTTCCCGTTGGTTGCGGAAAGCGGGGCCTCTGTGCTGCTCGGGCTTGCTGCTTTGCCGCCGATTGCTATTGCAGTTCTTCGTTGCGTTGCGCCAAGCGCTTGATCAAGCCGTCTACGCCGCCATTGCGAATCTCTACGGCGAAACTGCTGCGATAATTTGCTACCAGGCTGATGCCGTCCACGCTGACGTCGTAGACCTTCCATTGCTCGTCGCGTGACGAGAGTTGATAGTCCACGGGAATATATTGTCCACTTCCCGGTTGTTTCACCTCAGAGCGAACAGTGACCCTGGTGTCGTTGCCGGCGGCGCGCAGAGGCAAAAAACGGATGACGTCCTTGGGAATGTCATGGCCTTTGCTATATTCGATCAGGGCCGCCGTGTAGAAGCGGACCAGAAACTGACGAAATTCTTCGATGAAGCTTGCGCGCTGCTCTGTTGTGGCGGTGCGCCAGTGCTTGCCCAACACCAGGCGCGACATCTGATCGAAATCTACGTGGGGGAGGAGATTCTGGTCGACCATCTTCCGCACCCATTGCGGGTTGTTGCGCAAGGCGTCGCCCTCCTGCTCGAGCTTCGAAAGCATGCGCTCGGCGGTTGAAGACATCAGCTGCTGTGCATCCTCGGGTTTCGGATTTGCCGCGGCGTTGGAGACGGCAAACAGGCTCGCGAGGAAGAAGACGGGTGCCCAGACGACAGACCGGCCCGCCGGGCCTCGACAGGGAAAAGTCCAGCCAGATAACGTAAATGCGCGGATTCGCATGTTCAACTCCTTAACACTAAGGTGGCTTGGATACCTGGGCTCAGGCGTGGCTTTCGGCGCTTCCAACCGGCAAGAACGGACGCTACACGCCCCGGTCCGCATTCGCCAAGCAGGGTTCTATGTGCTCTATTCTCTCGCATCTGCGGCCAAACGGGTAATCCCCGGTTGCTTTCGGCTCGCCGCCTGTTTTGCCAACGCAGCTGATCGCGTGGGCATCGGTTTACACTGTCGCTTGATGTTCGTCAATGATCCGCCGCGGAAAATCCATACAATAGCGCTCAGGTATTTTCCTGGCACGGAGGGTCGGCAGTGGAATCGACAACGCAGAACGCAACCCGGCTGGAGCATCTGCCGATCTCCTTTTTTGCGATGGTGATGGGACTCGCCGGTCTGGCGCTTGCGTGGGAGAAGGCGCAGCATACGCTCGGCATCGAACTGCATATTGACCGCTGGATGGTCGGGATTGCGGCTAGCGTGTTTCTCGCCCTGTTGCTCCTCTATGGCAGCAAGATCCTGCGCTACCGGGATGCGGTGATCGAGGAGATCAAGCACCCGGTCAAGCTCAACTTCTTTCCGACCATCTCGATCAGTTTCTTATTGCTATCGGTAGCGTTGCTGCCGATAGACACCAGTATGAGTCGTTATCTATGGTTGACGGGAGCCGTGCTGCACCTGCTCTTCACCCTCTACGTGATGAATGTCTGGATTCATCATGCGCATTTTCAGGTGCATCACATGAACCCCGCTTGGTTCATTCCCGCGGTGGGCAGTGTGCTGGTCCCGGTCGCCGGTGTTCCCCTCGGCTACCTGGATGTTTCCTGGTTCTTTTTCAGCGTCGGCATGTTGTTCTGGATCATCCTGTTGACCATCATATTCTACCGCATACTCTTCCATGACCCGCTCGACGAGAAGTTGATGCCGACCTTATTCATTCTGATTGCGCCTCCTGCCGTCGGATTCATCGCTTATGTGCGCCTGATCGGCGAACTGGACTCCTTCGCCCGCATGCTATTCTTCAGCGGCATCTTCCTCACGCTGCTGCTGTTTACCCAAATACAGCGATTTTTGCGCCTGCGCTTCTTCCTCTCCTGGTGGGCTTACTCCTTCCCTCTGGCGGCAATCAGCATTGCCAGCATGACGATGTTCGAACAGACCGGTAGCGAGGTCTATCGCTGGCTGGGTGGGGGACTGCTGTTGCTGCTGAGCGGTATCGTCGGGCTGTTGCTCGTGCGCACCGCCGTTGCGGTCTTGCACCGCCGCATTTGTGTGCCGGGACACTGAGTTGAGCCACCGGGCTCAACAGCACTGCATGAATCGGAAGCCGCAAGCCTTTGGAGTTATTCAAGATATGAAGATTGGCGTCACCAGTCAGAATTTCCGCACCATCACCAGCCACGCGGGCAAGACTCGGCGTTTTCTTATCTTTACGCCTTCAGAGGGGGGCGGTTTCCAGGAAAGCGAGCGCTGGGATCTGCCGAAAGACCTGTCGATGCACGAATTTCGCGGCGACCGCCACCCGTTGGACGAACTGGACGCGCTTATTACGGGGGGCGCCGGCCGGGATTTTGTGCGCAGGATGCAGGAGCGAGGTGTCCGGGTTATCGCCACCAGTGAGTCGGACCCTCGGCGGGCGGTAGGCGCGGTTCTAGCGGGCCGGTCGCTTCCACCGCCCGCGCCGCATGGACACGAGGTTCCGGGGCCGTTTCGATCCCCTTTCTGATTCTGCCGCAAGCCTTCCTAGAAGCGGTTTCGCGACGTTCGACGGGTGTTACCGGCGACCGCCGCGCTTCCCGCGTTTGGCCCTTGGCACCTCCTCTTTCACCTTGAGGGGCCGACCCTTGAACAGCGTGCCGTCGAGCCCCGCAATGGCGGCCCGGGCCTCGTGACCCTCCATGTCGATGGTGCCGAAGCCGCGACAGCGGCCGCTAAAAATATCGTGTGCAATACGGATCCCGCGTACGGTTCCATATTGTGAAAACAGGGCCTGAACGTCCTCTTCACTCGATTCGTCAGCCAGGTTGCCTACAAAAATTCTTTTCATCCGCTACTCCTGAGGTATTGAAATGAGCCGCGCTGGGGTCCTTCTGCAACCAACGCGCTTGCGCTGCGTGGGGTGGGCGAATCCAACCGATTGGGCCCTCTCTGCCGCGAAAGGCTTGTCCGCCGATGCCGCGAATGATTCTTTGTAGCGATATCCGAGGCTTCCCAGTACAACCCATGGGATCTCCGTTTTCAATAGCCCTTCGATCGCCGTCCGGCGCTCCCCACTTGTCGGGCACACCCCGACGCTATTGCTTTGCCGGCACCCGATCGGCAAAACCCTGCTCAGCGATCGCCTGCAACAGCTTGGCCGCCGGCACGCTTGCGGCAAGTGCCTGGCAAGAGACAACTCGTTGCCCATCCTGCGGCTGTGGGCAGATCACGTACGTGCCCAGGATGGTCCTGGTCAACGATATGGAAGTATCTCGATAAACGACACGCCACTGCTGGTTTGAGGGTACCAGTCAGCAAACAATCAACGTGCCCTGCAGCTACTCCGGACGCCCTGCGACTCCGCCGAGCGGCGCCTTGGCAAACTTGTGCGACAGCATATCACAGCGAGCCGGGCGACGTTAACACCCGCGAAGCCCTCGGATGATTCTCGCAGCTGCCCGGGCCCCCGCCCGCTGTCGGCGGCAGATCCACGTGAGAATATCACTCATTGAAAGGCTTTTCCGCTGGCCCTCTCGTGCCCGGTGTGCCGCTGGTCCGTCCGAGCGATTGGTCACCGACCTGCGCCGACATCGATGGCAGTTCCGTGCTTCCGGAGATGGCGTCACAAGCTACCACTGTAGGGATCCATCCTCCCCTATGCCGTAACGCACGAGGCGTCAGGGGTTGTCCTGTCTCCGCCTTCCCAACTCTCCACTCGGACTGACTGGGCTAAAGAATTGGGATCTTCTTGTACGCAGCCTCGAAAGTAGTTCGCTCGACCGGATACGGATGTCCAGCGGAATCGACCATCACATACGCGTCTTTGCAGAGTCGTTCTCCATCACAAGTCTTGACCACGAAGGTTCCCCGCACGTGTGCCGCCCGGGTTGCATCAACATCCTGAGCGGAATCGCGCTGCGCAAAGATGTCGAACCTTCCGTGCCGTGGCAAGTGGTTGATATCAAAGATCTTCATCCCCGGTCCTCCATGTCCCTGTGGGTCCAATGAGGGCCGAGACACGCACCGTAGCGACGCGGATGGGAAAGCAACAGTCGGAATCTTTGGCGAATCGAGCGGCCATCTCCCTGCACTTTCCTTGTGTTTGCCGTCGGCCCGAATATATGGCTTCTGCATTGGATACTATAGACCAGATCAAGGTCTCTCGCCGCCTTCGGCGGGTCTCTCTACCCGCCCGCGCGAAAGACCTTGATCTG
>JAHEIA010000014.1 GCA_024639625.1 Chromatiales bacterium | reverse complement strand
GCCAGCCCTAGGGACAAAGGGACGGAGAGTAGAACCAGCAAGGTCGCCCGCAGATTGAGTAGGAACAGGGCGAGCACCAAGATGATCAGGATGAAGGCCTGCAGCATGGCCCCGGTTACGGTGGCTATTGCCTGCTCGACAAGTTCAGCCTGATCATAGAAAGGCTCGATGACGATCCCGTCGGGCAGTGCGCTTTGGATTGCGGGCAAGCGCGCCTTGATGCCGTCGATCGTTGCCTTGGTATTCGCATCCATGCGCTTGAGAACGATCCCGGTGACGACCTCGCCAAGAGAGCGTACGTCGCCGCCGGCATCCCGCGTGCTCATGGTTACCGCCCCCTGCCGGATCTCGGGGCCGAAGGCGATCTCGGCCACGTCGCGCACTCGAACCGGTACGCCCTCTACGTCCTTGAGCGGTACGTTGCCGATGTCGCGCAGGCCGTCGGTTCCAGGACGAACCCAGCCGACGCCGCGAATGATCAGTTGTTCGGCCCCGCGGTCGAGGTACCAGCCGCCGGCATTGCGATTGTTCTGCTCGATGGCGGCGGCCACATCCTGGACCGACAACCCGTAGGAGAGCAGGCGTTTCGGGTCTGCGAGTACCTGGTATTGGCGTACGTCACCACCGAAGGAGAGCACGTCCGTCACGCCGTCCACCGGCATGAGTAGGAGTTTCACCGTCCAGTCGTTGAGGCTACGCAGGGTCATGGCGTCATAGCGCTGGGGGTCGTCGGCACGCAGGATGTATTGGAACACCTGCCCCAGACCCGAGGTATTGGGTCCCATTTCCGGGGTGCCGACGCCTGCCGGGATCTGTTCCTTAGCGGTCTGCAGGCGCTCGAAGACCAGCTGGCGGGCAAAGTAGATATCGGTGCCCTCGGCAAACACGACAGTCACGATCGAGAGCCCGGTCTTGGAGATGGAGCGCACCTCGTCGACACCCGGCAATGCGTACATCACCGCTTCGATCGGGAAGGTGATAAGCTGCTCGACCTCCTCGGCTGCGAGACCCGGTGCCTCGGTATTGATGGTGACCTGGATGTTGGTCACGTCTGGAAAGGCGTCAAGCTTGAGCCTCGGCAACAGCAGCACGATAGCGCCTAGGGCGCAGAGTAATGTCAACAACACCAGGGGGCGGTTGCGGACCGCTGCTTCGACGAGTCTGTCGAGCATCGGGTTCCCTTCAATGGTGGTGCGGGTCAAAGCCGCTCTTGGCGAGCTCTGACTGGAGAAAGAACGTGCCGTGCGTGACCACAGGAGTGCCCGGCGGCAGACCCGCGAGCGCTGCCATCCCACCGGTCGTGTACAGCAACTCCACTTCGACCGGCCGGAAGAGGCCTTCGCCTTCGGCGACGAACACCCGCCAGCCGCCTTCGGGACTGCGCAAGACGGCCTCCTCGGGCAGTGTCAGCACGGGCTCTCCAGAGCCTGTGGTGATCGACACGTCGACGAACACGCCGGGATGGAGTCGATGCGCCGGATCGGGCACCTCGACGCGCACCGCCTGCGTGCGGGTCGTCTCGTCGAGCAGGTGATGGATCTGGGTAACGCGGCCCTGAAGCCAGGTCTCTCGATAGGTGATGCGTGCCTTCTGGCCGATGGAAACCCGCGATGCCTCTTGCGGCGGCAGTCGCGCCTCCACCCAACGCACCGACTCATCGGTGATCTCGAAAAGGACGCGGCCGGGCTCCACCAGTTCGCCAAGGACGAACGCATCCCGAACCACCGTCCCACTCTGTGGGGCGAGAAGCTCGAAGGTGCCATCGGCCTTCTCGGACTCGGCGCCAGCCAAAGCCTTGGCTTGAGACTGCGTCATACCGTAGGCGAGCACGCGGGAGAGGGCCTTCTGGCGCGCCACGCTCGCTTGCAGGTAGTCGCTTTCTGAGACGAACTGACGCTTGAGTTTGCTCAGGCGCCGCCATTCGAGCTCGGCAACGACCAAGTCGCCTTGCGCCTCTGCCATGTCGACGCTGGAGAGCGTGACCAGTGGTTGACCCTGCGCTACATGGTCGCCCAGGCGCGCGTGCCGGGCGACGACCTGGGCCTCGACCCGCGGGGTTACCTGCGCCGTACCATAGGCGTTCAGACGCACCTCCCCTGGCGCATGCAGGGTTTCGTCTAGGGCGAGTGGCTCCAACTCCAGGATCGCAATGTCCACGGCCTCGCGCTGTTGAGGGGAGAGGCGGACAGCAATCGACTCTCCGTGCCCATGGGCGTGCTCTTCCTCCGGGTGATCGGTCGCCCGTGCGTCACCCGGTCCTTCCACCGACAGCCTGTCAGTTACCGTGTGCTCGTCGCGATCGATGGGAATGGCGTGTCGTTCCCGGTTCGCTGCGTCGGCCGGCACGGGATGATAGTGCTCCCTGTCTGCGCGCTCGGGGCGAACCGGATGTTCCGCCGCGGCGACCGTGCACACCGGCACCTGCAGCCCGAGGGTGAGCAACAAGGAGGGGAGCCTCATACCGGCACGCCGTCCTCCGCCGGCTAGGATGGAAGTAAACATAGAAGCAGCCTTGGGTCTGGAATAACGGACAAGCCTCGCCAGGTGCGCGGCAGTCAACCGAAATCAGAACCAGGAGCGCGGGGGCTTCAGTAGTGGGGAAACAACGAGTGTGCCCAGGATGCCACCCGGCGCCGGACAGAAGCTATCCGCGTCCGGATGGCGGACCCTCGGGAGCGCGGGCGCCAGCCCCATCATATGCGCGGCCGCATGGCAGAAGTGATCGCAGGTAGCTTCGTCAAGGGCTGCCGCCGAATCTTGGTGCACGCTGCCGAGCGCGTAATCGGCGATGTCTGACGCGGGTCCGGCAAAGGCCCAGGCGACTCCGTAGCCGAGCAACGCAAAGATGAGCATGAATGCGATGAGGCGTCGAAACATGAAGAACTGAGAAGAGACCGACATTCTCATAACACTAGATGAACCGGCGCCTGGACGCTACTTGTTTGGCATTTCCGCCCCGGATGTGCAGCCGCTGCCAGGCTCGGGCAGTGACCTATACAACGCGGGCCGATCGCTCGGTTCGGGTCATCGATGTATCTGCCGGCGGTCTGGATCGATGAGGTGACGGTTGGATGGGCGAATTGGAGCGCGCCAGTGCTGCGGGGATCCCATCGGGTCGTGCGGTTGTGAAGATCAGAGGTATCACCAGCCGGCCGGCTTCGCAATCGTGCGGCTACTCGCTGATGGGCGGCTCCGCCGCTTCACGGGTGTCGGTCTCCGGATCATGCTCGGCCTGAAACTGTTCCACGACCTCGGCCGCGGTGCCGGTCTCGGCGAACCGGGCGATGTGGTACAAGGCCTCGCCCTCGTTGACCAAGGGAAGATTGAGCTTGCCAATGACCAGTCCCGCTGCGGGGGCCTCTACCGGGAGTTCGTTCTCTCCCAGCGGGTCGGTGATCCATCCGAGAACTTCCTGCCTAGCCACGCGCGCGCCCAGGGGCTTCGCGGCCCGCAGGATGCCGCTTTGAGGCGCCCGCACCCATTGGCTGGAGCGTGCGACAACCGGTTCCGGTCGACGTCTACTGCGGGACCGGGAGCTGGGGCGCAGCATATCCAGCTCGCGCATGACGCCGATCGTGCCGCGTACCCCGGCGCGGATCACGACCTCATCGAAGCGAAGCGCCTCGCCGCCTTCATAGACGATCACCGGTGTTCCCAAAGATCGGGCCGCCTCCCGCAGAGATCCGTCGCGCAGATCCGAATTCAGGATCACAGGGCTGCCGAAGGCCTTAGCCAATCGCTCCACCTCACCGTCCTCATCGAAGCTGGCTCGTATCTGGGACAGGTTTTCCCGGTGTACCGCACCCGTGTGCAGATCGATGCCATAATCCGCCTTGGTCACCACCTCTTCCAAAAAGGCATTGGCGAGACGCGCCGTCAGAGAGCCCTTTTCAGAGCCGGGGAAGGAGCGGTTGAGATCACGCCGATCCGGCAGATAACGGGACTGACGAACGAAACCGTAGACGTTTACCACCGGCACCGCGATCAGGGTACCGCGCAGATGCTTGAGTGCGGGTGACCGCAGAAGTCGTCGAATGATCTCTACGCCGTTGATCTCGTCTCCGTGGATCGCTGCGCTGACGAACAGGCAGGGACCGTCGCGCCGACCACGAATCACCCGCGCCGTCATCACCACCGGCGTATGGGTGTAGAGCAGCGGAAGCTGCAATTCGATGGTCTGGGCGGTTCCTCGGCGGATCTCCTGTCCGCCGACAGTGAGCACAATGGACACGAATTCAGCCCCGTCCGCGGGTTCCCGTTCTGCCCGAGGCCGCGTTCTTCTCGATAAACTGAACTACCATGGCGGCAACGTCCTTTCCAGTGGCCCTCTCTATGCCTTCCAGTCCCGGAGAGGAATTGACCTCCATTACTACCGGCCCGTGGTTGGAACGCAGGATATCTACGCCTGCCACGTTCAGACCCATGGTCTTCGCCGCCCGCACGGCGGTGGACCGCTCCTCGGGGGTGATGCGTGTGAGGCTGGCGCTGCCCCCTCGGTGGAGGTTGGAGCGGAATTCTCCCTCCTTGGCCTGTCGCTTCATGGCCGCGACGACTTTATCCCCGATCACGAAACAGCGGATGTCGGCTCCGCCCGCCTCCTTGATGTACTCCTGCACCAGGATATTGGTATGCAGTCCCATGAAGGCCTCGATCACGCTCTCGGCGGCCTGTTGCGTCTCCGCCAATACCACACCGATACCCTGAGTGCCTTCCAGCAGCTTGATCACCAGCGGAGCGCCTCCGACCATCTTGATGAGATCCTCGATATCGTCCGGCGCATGGGCAAACCCGGTTACCGGCAGGCCGATGCCCTTACGTGACAGAAGCTGCAGGGAACGCAGCTTGTCGCGCGCGCGGGTGATAGCCACCGACTCGTTCAGCGGGTAGGTGCCCATCATCTCGAACTGGCGCAGGACGGCAGTGCCATAGAAGGTCACGGAGGCGCCAATACGCGGAATCACGGCGTTGTATCCCGATAACACCTCGCCCTTGTAATGAATAGTGGGACGATGCGAGGTGATATTCATGTAGCAGCGCAAGACGTCGATGACCCGGACCTCGTGGCCGCGCTGGGTCGCTGACTCCACGAGTCGCCGGGTGGAGTATAGATTCCGACTGCGTGAAAGAATCGCGATTTTCAAGTTTCTTGACTCCTATTTGCCGGGTGCGGACTCGGGATAGAGCTTGCGCAGGCTTGGCCTTCGCCCCACCAGATAGGAGGACTCCGGGTCCACAAAAATCCGCCCCGCCATGGCGGTTCGACCCAGCAGCATACGGAACAGCATGGAATCACGATCCGTGAGCGTGAGCTCGAGGGACCACTCCAGCTCCCCGAGACGCACCGGCGTTTCGATCACCCAGCGCAGTTCCCTGTGACCGCCGGAATCGCTTACGAGACGCTGATCCAGCAGCTCAGCAGTGCACGTTAGCGTGAGGTCGCGCCGACGCTGCAGCGGATGGACACCAAACCGTATATAGCCTTTCCGATCTTTACGAAACCGTTCGGTATAGTACGTATGCAGGGAGGAGGTGCGTGCCCCGGTGTCCACCTTGGCCTTGATTGCCGGGATCCCGATGCCGGGCAACGACAGCCATTCGCGCCAGCCGACAACGACCTTCGACTTCCCGTTAGCGATTGGAACCACGTTGCTTCCTCAAAGACAGCGCGAGCAACGACAACCCATGTCCGTCGCTCGATAGCAAACAGCAGGCTGGAAAAACCCCTGCGCCTCGGACTTGCACCCTGCACCCTACGGCATATCGTAGGGCGGGGCGCGGACAATGTCGTCCTATGCCTATGGATCGGAGCTTCGTCTAGGACGAACGACTTCGTTGTTTTCGAATAAGGACAAAACGCGTCCAGCAGCAACTTTTCTGGCCCGGGAGGGGTTGTCCTGCTGGCGGAATCCATCCCGAATAGTACTCCGCTTAAAGAGTCGTTGCCAATCGTTGAGGAGCGCATCAGCCGGATGTTGGCACGGCTGGTACGCGAGGCGGAGTCGGAACTTCCGCTATGGTTCGGGCCAGAGCCAACCCACGACTTTCGATGGTAGGGTCGCGAAAGGTTTGGCCGGCGCGGCGGGGAAAGCTAAGATCGAGTACTGCTTCATGAAAGGTTACTTTTGAAGGAAAGAGGATCCGGTGGATATTCAGCTGCGCGTCGTCAGTTCCATCCTAGTGTTGGTGGGGCTGATCACCCTGGTGATGGTGTTGAGACGATTCGGCGTAGTGAACGAGGAGCAGGGACACCTGTTTTCAACTCCGGTTACCCGGGTTACGCTTCCGGCGTGGATCTTTGTTTCCCTAGCCAGATCGGTCCTGCATTGGGAGTATGCCATCCTGGCGCTGGTTATGCTGCTAGCGGAACTCGCATCGTTGGTCCTGGCTTGGTTGGCCGGGCGCCAGCTCCGGCTGGCGGCTCCCCAGCAGGGTGCGCTATTGCTCACGGCAGGTTTCGGCAGTTCGGCCTTGCTCGGCTACGCGCTCATCAGTCAGGTGTATGCGGACAACGTCCACGCGATCGCCGAGGCCGTGGTGATCTCCGAACTCGGGGTCGGGCCTGCTTTATTTACCCTTGGAACCATGATCGCTCTGTACTACGGCAGCGAAGATCATGCTATCCAGGGACGCATGGTTGAGGCGCTGCGCTTTTTTCGCTCTCTAATCTTCTTATCTGTCGTTGCAGGGTTGCTCTGGTCGACACTCGGTTTGCCCACGGACGTCGCATACGTACGAATCCTGTTCCAAGCGCTTGACGTTCCGGGATCGGCCAACACTTTCCTGGTTGCCTTAACGGTAGGCGTGCTGCTGCACTTCCAAGGCCTGAAAGCTGGCTTCACCTGGTCCTGCTGGTCGTGGACATCAAGCTGATCCTCAAACCGGGCATGGTCTGGCTTCCCACCCTTTCGCTTGGAATGAGCGACATCCAGACCCAGATCCGGGTGCTCGAGGCAGCCATGTCTTCGGCCCTGTTAACCGTGGTATTGGCAAAGAGTTACGGCTGCGACGCTGGACTAGCGGCCAAGCTGGTTTTCGCGACCAGTGTCGCCAGTTGCGTAACGGTGGCAGCCATGTTTCATCTGCTGGCGTGAACTTCCGGGTGATCTGTCGGGTCAAATGAAGCTAACCAGAATGCGGGGCCTTGGTTATCCTTTCTAAGGGACCGGATCACTGGCGGAGGTGGCGCAGTGGATGATGACCTCAATCTCTGGCTCATGGGCGGCTCTCTGCTCGTGGGTATCGTCTTCGGCGCGGCTAGCCAGCGCTCCAAGTTCTGCACGGTAGCTGCTGTGAGTAATCTTGTGCTGATGCGTGATTACCGGCAGTTCCACGCTTATCTGGCGGCTCTCGGTGTGGCGTTACTCGGCACCGGACTGCTCGAGTGGGGGCAATGGGTGGATATTCCCGCGAGCAGTTATCGTGGCGGCGCCCTGGACTGGGCGGGGGCGCTGATCGGGGGCCTGATCTTCGGCCTGGGGGCCATGCTTGCCGGAGGCTGTGCCACGCGGACCCTGGTGCGCAGCGCCGAAGGAAACCTTGGCGCGCTGATCAGTCTGCTCGCGTTCGCCCTGGTCGGCATGGCAACCCTGTTTGGGGCGCTTGAGCCGCTGCGCATCTGGCTGCGCGACGAGACCATCTGGATTCTGGGGAGCCGGGAAGGATCGCTCGCCAGCATCCTGGGCTGGGCTCCCTGGGCAACCTACCTCGGGTTCGCGCTGCTGTGTCTGGGCCTGATACTGATCCTGGGCGATTGGCGCAAGCATCGAGGCATGCTCCTGGCGGGCGCGCTGCTTGGTCTTGCGATCACCGCGGGCTGGTGGGTTACCGGTGTTCTGGGGCAGGACGAGTTCAGCGCAACGACCCCGCGGTCGGTGTCGATCGCCGGCCCCCTGGCACGCGGTACCGCCTATCTGAGCCTGGGGCAGGTGACTGATTCCGTCTTCGGACTGTTCATGATCGCCGGTGTGCTGTTCGGCGCCGTGGCCAGCGCGCTGTTGTCCCGCACATTCCATTGGAGCGCGCCGGCCGGCGGCCGGGTCGGCAGCTATCTGGCCGGTGGAGCCATGATGGGGGCGGGGGCTATCCTAGCCAGCGGGTGCAACGTGGGTAACGGCTTGACCGGCATGGCAACAGTCTCCGTTCAGCCGCTGATCGCCTTTACCGCCATCGTTATGGGGATGCTGCTGGGGTTGTGGTGGCTGCAGCGGCAGAACGTCTGATGCCGCTCGCCGTTGGTCGTCGTCCTCAGGGGGACCCAGGGACGGCTGGACTTGGCGGGCGGGCTCTTCGGCCTTAGGGGGACCCGAGGTGCTCGCGAAGAAAATCCGCCAGACGCAGGATCGCGTCTTTCGATGCCAGATCGTCGGCGAAGGTACGGACATCCGGGGGGCGGAAGTCGAAGCCCCGGCCGACCCCGGGATAAACCACCAGGCGGGCGGGTCGACCCTTATCGTGAAGCGAGCGCATGGCGGTCTCGATGGAACGCCGGCGCTGATACTGCTCCTCATCACCGATAAACACCAGCGCCGGGATGGTCAGGTCGTCGACTTCGGGAGCGTAACGATAGACCTGCATGGCCTCCGGCGCATTGGGGTCCTGCATGTGCGGGTAGTAGGAGGCCCAGCAAGCCACGGCGTCGTTTTGCCGACCCTTTTCGACCGCGACCTTCAGGGTCATAAAGCCGCCCCGGGTGTGGGAGACCAGACAGGCCTTGTCCGTACTGACGTCGGGTAGGCCCAGGAGCACATTCAGACCCGCATTGACGTCGTCTTCCACCACGTAGTCGTGCTCGATGGGGAACTTCTCGATGAAGCGAGCGGTAAAAACATCCGGCGCCAGCACGACGAACCCACGGGCGGCGATACGCTTTACCTGCCGCGTAACCAGCTCGTCGAGACCTCGGCGACCGTGCTGATAGAGCACCGCTGGATACCGCTTGTCGTCGTCCGGCCGGGCGACGAGAGCCGGCACCATGGCATCGTCACTCGGGTACTCGATCTGCCATGTAGTCACGGGATGGTTCTCTGCATCCGCAAGCGTCCCGTTCTCCCACCAGCTCTCATCCCACCACCAGGCCTCGGCGCCTAGCGGATTCTCGTAAGGGGCATACCCTTGGCCCAGGCAGGGGCCGAAGATAGCGAGAAGCACCATTGCCAGGGTCGCTTGGCTCGTTCTGCTCATGTGCGATTCCTCCGGAGCGGGTTTCGACGGGCCTTGCATCATCTCGGACGGTGCGGGGCGTGCTGAAGGCCGGTTCGTAGATCAATAGTAACCGATGGTGCCGGTTTCGGGAGCACTATGCTTGCGCCTTAGGAATGGTGCGATCGACTCATCCAGGGTCGAATCGATTCTGCTAGAGTGAACCGATGAGCGGACCTGGCGGCGCCCGCCGGGAAGGCGTGCCCGCGCAGGTCATGCTGTGGGGTGAACAACCTGAGGGCCTGTTTCGATGAAACGCATGATCTTGCTTACCGCGTCGCATCTGGTTTTTGCCTTTGCGGGTTTTGCCGCGGGGGTCTATACCTTACCCATCCTTACCGCACCCCGTGCGCCGTCGGCAGCCGAATTGGCTGCTGCGGCAGGTCAGGCAGAGTACCGGGGCCAGTTCCGCCGCGATCTCGACGGGAGTGACTTTCTTCACTGGGGGGAAGGCACGGTTTCGGTCGGCCGGGAATCTATCACGCTACAGGGCCGGATTGCACCCGGGCCAGATTACAAGCTGTATCTATCCCCGGAGTTTGTTCAAACCGAGGCCGCTTTTGCGCGATTGAAGCCGCGAATGGTTCGCGTCGGCGACGTGAAGACGTTCGAGAATTTCTTGCTCTCGGTTCCTGAATCCATCGACCCAAGCACGTTCAATACGGTCATCGTATGGTGCGAATCCTTCGGCGAGTTCATTACCGCGGCGAGCTACCAATAGCCGCGGTTTTCAAGGGGCGGACGGGACCCAGCCCAACATCGACCAAGAGCGAGGGATTCATCCGTGCTCATTTCGTACGCAGCGGCTAGAACACCAGTGTCCAGCCGTTGCGCTGAGCCATCTCTCGAGTGTACGAGACACCATCGATCTTGAGTCCCGCCGCGTCGAGCAGCGTGATGATACCGCCCTTGTTGCTCAACTGTGCGCCGGTCCCATCAAGGTGGATCTTCAGGCTGTCGCCGGCAGCGAGCGCCCCGGAAGTAATTGGACTTCGATTCTTGTTGCGATCGGCGAGCGTCCACCCGGTGAGATCCACGGGCGCGGGCGAGGCATTGATCAGGGTGACGGTTTCCAGCCCGGGGTCGCCGCCCTGGGGATTTACCAGCGCGGCCGCAATGCGCACGTGACCGTCGCGATCGCCGGGCAGCGGCGTCGGGGTCGGACCGGGTGCCGGCACGGAGATCCTGTGGCCGGTGGCATCGTCCGTGTGCCAGGACTGGGACTGGAAGGCAAGGAAAACGGCCACCCACTGTTCCTGCCAGCGAAGCACCCCCTCGTCATCGAGGATGGAGGGGTAGTGGATGATCAGCCCACCGTCCTGCCAGACCCCGTCGTCCTTGGCGAAATTCGCGGCATTCCCCTGATTCATGTGAATGTCATGGATACCATTGCCGGGGAGAAAGCCGAAGTACTTGTCCTTGCGATGGGGCTCGGGACCCCAGCGCTCTCCCAGCGCGTAGACCTCAGCATACTCGTCGGCAATTGCTCGTTGGACATAGGCGTCGATCTTTTCGTTGAGGTCGTTGTCGGGCCCGGGGATCGCATGCGCGAGCGGACGCATGTCCGTCGCCGGGAAGAGGTTGCCACGAATGTAGTCGAGCGCGCGGCCGCCGGGCTGGCTCACGAGCCGGGTAAAGCCGGGCGAGAGCGTAGCGAGTTCGTCGACGATCGGGTGGCGAAAGTCGTCGGCGATCAGGTACAGCAGTTCCGAGGGCGCGAGCTTCGATTTGACGTTGATTGCGATCCGGTAATCTGTCGTGTTGTCCACGACATGAATCTGATAGTGCGGGCTTTGACCCGCACCCATGCGGCTTGAGATCGGACGTCCTTTGAGCACTCCGTAGCTATCTAGTGACATGACATTCTCCTGGGGAGCGGAGGGCTCCCGGTGGTCCTGGTTCCTGCAGCCGAGCCGGTGACTATTGACGGGCCCGCGGGTAGCCTGTGGATACTGTAATCCAGGGTTCTGCGTCCTGCCACCCATGTGGTCCGGCGAGAGATCCAGCGCTAGCGCATTGTTTCTGGGTCACGCCACTTCTGCTATGTTCCTACTTGAGAGGGTGTATTTGGTCAGGAAGATCGCGATGAAGATTCGACGAGTCGTGTTGGCGGTCGTTTCATTGTTTCTGCTTGGCGCGGCCCACGCGGAGACGATCGGCAAGCCCCTGAATAACAGACAGATTACGGAACTGGTAAAGGGCAATACCGCAGAAGGAATAAAAACCCGGTCCCAGATTGGCTATGAATACATGACGACTACGATTCCTTTCGCAACCTTTTTTGCCGCGGACGGCAAGCTGGTGGAGCGGGCTAGCGGCGGCGGTGACAGCTCAGGCGTCCCGGCTCACGGAAACTGGTGGGCCAAGGGGGGCAAGCTTTGTTTCGAGTATCGCGATTCTCTTCGCGATACGGGGAAGAAATGCCGTACTATCATCCCGCAGGGGGATGGGGCCTACGAGCTGCAGACGGGAAAAGGCAGACACACACACACCTGGAACCGGGTACTGAAAGGAAATCCCCTGGAGTTGTCGCCCTGAACAACGCTGGAGGCCCCGGGGGATCGCCCATACCGCGTTTGGTTGGAACGGCGCAGTGAGGACCGTTGGCGGCAGCTGGAATGCGGTCAGGTCTTCGGCAGCAGTTCCTCGATAACCGAGCGTTCTTTGCGCAGTTCCCGATCCGATGCCATTAGGCGCGATTGGCTGAATTCGTCCAGCTCCAGCCCCTGAACGATCTCATAGTCTCGGTTCTCGCAGGTAACGGGGAAAGAAAACATCACGCCTTCTTCGATACCGTAGCTTCCGTCCGACGCTACCGCCATGCTGACCCAGTCGCCGGACGGGGTCCCGAGGACCCAATCGCGCACGTGGTCGACCACTGCGTCCGCGGCCGATGCTGCCGACGAGAGGCCGCGGGCCTCGATGATCTCAGCGCCTCGGCGCTGTATCCGCGGGATAAAATGATCGATCGCCCAATCCCGGCTCACCAGTTCGAACGCCGGCGTGCCCTTCACCAGGCAGTTGCCGATATCCGGGTACTGGGTCATCGAATGATTGCCCCAGATGGTCATCCGGGTAATGTCGGCAACCAGGGTGTTGGTTTTGTTGGCCAGGCGGCCCAGGGATCGGTTGTGGTCGAGCCGGGTCATGGCAGTGAATTGCTTGCGGTCCAGGTCCGGCGCGTTGGAGGCGGCGATCAGCGCGTTGGTGTTGGCCGGGTTTCCCACCACCAGCACCCGGACCTGGTCGGAAGCGTAATTGTTGATGGCGCGTCCCTGGGCGGAGAAGATCTTGGCGTTCTCCTCGATCAGGTCCTTGCGTTCCATGCCCTTGCTCCGCGGCTTTGCACCGATCAGTATGGCGTAGTCTGTCTCGCGGAACCCGATCGCAGAATCGTCGGTAAGGACAACGTCGTACAGCAACGGAAAAGCGCAGTCCTCCAGTTCCATACCCACCCCATGGACCGACGACATCGCCTGCGGGATCTCCAGCAACCGCAGGATCACCGGTTGATCCGGACCGAACATCGCGCCGGAAGCGACGCGGAAAGCCAAGGCGTAACCAATGTGTCCGGCCGCGCCGGTTATCGTGACCTTTACCGGAGTTTTCATATTCTCTACGTGTCTCTCTGGGAAATCGGACAATCCGTCAATTATAGTAACTCTTCCCCATATGAACAGGCTGATTCGACCGACTGAATGAATTGACGTGAGGATCGCGAACTATCCCGCGTAACCTGAGTAATTCGTGGAAACCAGCCAGTGCTCCCTTTATCCTGTGCGCCTATACCCATTGCGGCTAGGGACGCTGGGTCGAGCGGAAAACACCGAATCCAGCAAGTAGCAGCGGGCAGAGAGGAAACAGGGAGGCTGGTTTGCTCATGACGGTTCAAACCTTCGATCGACGCTGGGTGGTGTTCGGTGCGGTCTTGATTCAACTCTGTCTGGGGGCTATTTACGCCTGGTCGGTATTTACCACCTCCCTGAAGGAAAGCGGCTGGAGCGTGGCGCAGACCCAGTACGTTTTCACCGCCGGTCTGGTCTCTTTCGCGTTGGTCATGATCGTGGCGGGCCGGATCATGCCCCGGTTCGGCCCTCGGAAGCTGGTCATCGCCGGCGGGATTGTGCTCGGCGCCGGCTATCTGTCTGCCGGGCTGCTCGGCGGTAGCAAGTTCTGGCCGGTCTTCCTGGGTGTGGGTGTGATTGGTGGCAGTGGCATCGGATTGGCCTACGTGGTCCCCATCGCCGTCGGGATGCGCTGGTTCCCGGACAAGAAGGGGTTCATCACGGGGCTGGCGGTCGCGGGCTTCGGCTTTGGCGCCATGCTCTGGGTCAAGCTGGCTGGCGCCTGGGGACACTTGATCGACGGGCTGGGCCTGGACCTGACCTTTGTCATCTACGGCCTCGTGTTTCTGGGTGCCGTAGTGGTCGGCGGCATATGGATGGTGTTTCCCCCGGAGGATTGGCTGCCGGAGGGTTACGTACCTCCGCCAGGGTCGGGACAGGGGGCGGCGGACGGCGCCTTCACCAGCGGCGAGATGCTGCGCACCAGCCAGTACTATCTCATTCTATTAACCTTCGCGATCAGTGCCAGCGCTGGGCTCATGACCATCGGCTTGATGAAGCTCTTCCCGATTCAGGCGCTGACGCAAAGCGGCGTAGATCCCGCGGCCGCCAGCGCCATTGCGGGTACTGCAATGGCGGTGTGCTTCTCGCTTGCGAACGGGGTAGGGCGTATCGCCTGGGGAACGCTGAGCGACCGTATCGGACGCAAGACCTCGATCGTAATCATGATGGCGAGCCAGGGTACCGTAGTCATTCTCTTCCAATGGATGGCCGGACAAGAGTACCTGCTCTACCTCGGTGCAAGCATCATCGGTTTCAACTTCGGGGGCAACTTCGCGCTCTTTCCTACCGTGACCGCCGACACCTTCGGCGCCAAGCATATCGGTCAGAACTACGGCTGGGTGTTTCTCGCCTATGGGCTCGGTGGGATTCTCGGACCGGTGCTCGGCGGCAAGCTGGGTGACCTCAACAACTACCCCTTGGCCTTCACTATCTGCGGGGCGTTATGCTTCGTTGCCGTGGGCATCATAGGGGCCGTCGAGAAACCCGTAAAGCACGCCGCGCCCTAGGCGCTTATAGGAGCAGTACAAAAAACCAGCATGAACCAGTTGCCCTCCTGGTTGCTCGTTCTCCGGGTTTCGTGCGCCCGCTATTCCCGGAGATCGAGAAGCTCGATTTTGCATTGCAGGGCTGGCGGTAGCACGCCGCCTGCCATCGCCACTTCGCTTGCAGGCTAGCCTTCCTCAGCAGATTCGCCTATACCAGAACCAATAGCCCGTCCCGCCACCTGTGATTGGTCCGCAAACGGAGATCCGTACCATGCACCGCAGGCGTTCTTCGCAAAAAAAGATCGGCCGGCTTCTGATTCCATTCGTCGTGACCTTGTTGCTGGCAAGCTGCCAGTCTAGTTCGCCAGACGCGGCGCAAGGCGTCTTGCTGGAGCCCGTTGCCTTCTCCGATCGGCAGTGGACTGGCCTTGCTGTTTCCGCGCAGGGCAGGCTGTTCGTCAATTATCCCCGTTGGTCGGAAGACGTGCCCGTGTCCGTAGCAGAGCTCATCGACGGAGATGCGATCCCATATCCCGATATTTCCATCAACGAGTGGGAACCGGGTAAGGATCCGACCACGCATCTGATCTGCGTGCAAGCGGTATACGTCGACGACAAGGATCGGTTGTGGATCCTTGATCCGGCGAACCCGCTTTTCCGGGGCGTCGTCCCCGGCGGTGCCAAGTTACTGCAGGTCGACCTTGCCAGCAATCGCGTGGTGCGGACCTTCCGCTTCGATGCGGATGCAGTCTTGGCGGACAGTTATCTCAACGACGTGCGCATCGATACGGATAGGGAGTTCGCTTTCATTACCGATTCGGGGAATGGCGCTTTGGTCGTAGTCGATCTGAAGTCCGGGCAGGTGCGCAGGGTCCTCGATATGCATGCTTCGACAGCTGCCGAGGGCGTGGTTTTGATGATCGGTGGCCAGCCTTGGTTGCGGAATGGTGTGCCGCCGCGCGTCCATGCCGACGGGATCGCATACGACGATCGCGCCGACATCGTCTACTTCCAGGCACTTACCGGACGCACCATGTATCGGGTTCCCGGGTCGGCGTTGCGCCGCTTCGACCTTTCAGAAAAAGAGATCGCAGCTCAGGTGCAGATTGTTGGACAGACCGGTGCTTCCGACGGACTCATTTTCGGTACGGACGGTGCGATA
>JAHEIA010000292.1 GCA_024639625.1 Chromatiales bacterium | reverse complement strand
CGCCGGTGTCGATCGCGCCATCGAGATCGTGGAGCGCGTGCTGGATCTTTACGACGCGCCCATATTTGTGCGGCATGAGGTGGTGCACAACCGGTTCGTAGTGGAGAGCCTGCGCGCCCGGGGCGCCCTTTTCGTCGACCAGCTTGCGGAGGTCCCGGACGGGGGCACCGTCATCTTCAGCGCCCACGGAGTAGCGCAAGCCGTGCGCGAAGAAGCCAAGCGGCGCAATCTAAACGTATTCGATGCCACCTGTCCCCTGGTGACCAAGGTCCATCTGGAGGTGGCGCGGCATTGCCGCAACGGCTACGAGGTGGTCTTGATCGGCCACCGGGGCCACCCCGAGGTCGAGGGCACGATGGGGCAGTGCGCGAGGTCGGCGGATCGGCATATCCACTTGGTGGAAACCGCGGAAGACGTCGGCAAGCTCGAGGTGCAGAATCCGCACAAGATCGCGTTCGTCACCCAAACCACCCTTTCGATGGACGATACGCGGCTGGTGATCGACGCCCTGCGGCAACGCTTTCCGGAGATATCGGGGCCGAAGAAGGATGATATCTGCTACGCGACGCAGAACCGCCAAGATGCGGTCAAAGAACTGGCGACGAGCAGCGACCTGGTCCTGGTGGTGGGCTCGCCCAATAGCTCGAACTCCAATCGACTGCGCGAGATCGCGCACAAGGTGGGCACCCCCGCCTACCTGATCGACGGCGCGGAAGATATCCGGCGCGAGTGGCTGGCAGGGGTGGAACGAATCGGTCTGACCGCCGGCGCCTCGGCGCCGGAAATCCTGGTAAACCGGGTCATCGAACGCCTGCGAGAGTGGGGAGCGAGTTCGGTCGAGGAAAGCCCGGGCATCCGGGAGCAGGTAGTTTTCGCGCTGCCGAAAGAGCTGCAGCGTTCCACCGCCGGGCAGTCCTGAGTCGGGTCTTACAGGATCCTCAGCCGGTGGGAGAGGCGCTGTCGTCGGCCGGCGCCTTGGACCGCGCCTGGGCCTCCGCCTGTTTGACCTTCTGCACGTTGAGCAGGTTGTTGCGATACACCTGAGTGATCTTGTCTACCCCGCCCTTCTTCAAGAAACCCTGGTTGCCGGCGGCGACGAAGGTGGCATAAATGCCGGACGCGGACATCAGAGCCGCACTGATCATTTCGATCGGCTTCCCCTCGTCCTTCAGCGAATTGGCCAACCGGATGAAGCGCCCGACCAGTTCGTTGTATTCTTCCATCGGCTTGGTTTGCTCGGTCATCAGGTGTTCTCCGCATCCTCTTCCAAGGGGTCCGTCAGGGAAGCGCATCAGGGCAAGACCCTGACGGCGTAGGGCAAGATATACGATCGGCCTCAGGTTTTCCACCGTAGGCAGCGGGCGTGCCCTCACCGCCCGCAAGAAACCGCACCCCGAGCCCCTCGCAATTTGCAGCGGGCTCGCATACCCTAGGCCATCCTGCGCAAGCAACCCAGAATCGAGGCCTTCATGTCGGATTGCATTGTGATCGGTGGCGGCATTATCGGCCTGCTCACCGCACGTGAGCTCAACCAGGCCGGCGCCAAGGTGACCCTGCTGGAACGGGGACAGACCGGCCGGGAATCCTCCTGGGCGGGCGGCGGTATTATCTCGCCACTGTACCCGTGGCGTTACGCGAACGCCGTGACCGAGCTTGCCCGCTGGAGCCAGGCCCTCTACCCCGAGGTTGGCGCAGGATTGCTGGCGGAGACGGGAATCGACCCGGAATACATCCGCAGCGGCATGTTGATCCTGGATACCGAGGAAAAGGACCAGGCGCTGGCCTGGGCGGCAACGAGTGGAAGCACGCTGCAGGTTGTCGAGCCGGATGCCATATCCAACCTGGAACCCGCGCTCGCCCCCTCGCCCACCGCGGCACTTTGGATGCCCGATGTCGGCCAGGTACGCAATCCGCGACTTGCGAAGTCCCTGCGCAGCGCAATCGACGGCCAGGTAGACCTGCGGGAAGGCACCGAAGTGGTTCACCTGCTGGTGAGGCGCGGCAGAGTGACCGGGGTGGAAACCTCCCACGGCGAACTGTCCGCCGAACACACGGTCGTGTGTGCCGGAGCCTGGACACGAAATCTACTCGCCGACTTGAGCAGCGCGCCGGCGATCGAGCCGGTGCGCGGTCAGATGATCCTATTCCAGACCCGACCGGAAACCGTGCGCCGCATCGTCCTGTGCCAGGATCACTATGCCATTCCCCGGCGCGATGGACACGTGCTGGTCGGCAGTACCCTGGAACATTCCGGGTTCGACAAACACACCACGAAGACGGCGCGCGCCGAGTTGGAAAAGTTCGCCACCCGTCTCCTGCCGCAACTCGCGGACTACCCGATCGAGAATCACTGGGCCGGGCTCCGCCCCGGGTCACCGAGCGGTATTCCCTACATCGGCAAGCACCCGAGGCTGGACGGTTTGTTCGTCAACAGCGGGCATTTCCGCAACGGGGTGGTCCTCGCCCCCGCTTCCTGTCGGCTGCTCGCCGACATCCTGCTCGAACGCACCCCGATCCTCGACCCGGCGCCCTACGCTCTCACCGCCGACCGGACCGTGTGAAACGCAGCCCCATTGTGCAGCCGCCGGGGCCCGCACCTTGGTTGTGCCGCGGGGGCCGTTCTCTTATACTTCAGCGCTTCACGAGGCCGGTGTAGCTCAGTCGGTAGAGCAACGCATTCGTAATGCGTAGGTCCGCGGTTCGAATCCGCGCACCGGCTCCATAAAAAACAAAGAGTTAGCAAAGATACTGCTAGCCCTTTCTCGTTTCTTGGACGGCTCAGGGTAAGATCGGGGCAACGCCGCAAGGGCAGCCGCCAGTTACCGCCGTCAACTCCCGGTTGCAGGTGGCACTGCTACTGCCAAACAACAGCCATTGTCTGGCGCTCACAATCTCTGCTGTTTCGACTCCGGCGAACGAAACGTCAAGCACCAATGCAGGGTGCCGCAGGATGTCATCCGCCGGGGCGCTGCTCAAGCGATGAGCAGGATTAGGTTGTAGATGAGCCCTCCGCCGACGGCGCTCGCCAAATAGAGTCGCCCTACGGGCAGGAGAGCAATGGGAGCGGCCACGATCATGGCGAGGGCCAACGCGGGCCAAGCCATCAGGGACGTGAGAACAGACTTGACCGTCCAGTCCTTGAACAGCATCAGGACCAAGGCGCCGCCGAGGGTGAAGGTCACGGTAAGAAAAAGCCAGAAAAGGTATTTCGCCGTCCAGCCGGTGACGCCTTTGCCGACGGTTGGCAGTATCTTTGTGATGCGCGACATTGTACTGGTCCGGATGATGTTCGCTGTGATTCCCGATAAATCTCCTGAAGGCCCTGACACTCCAGATGCGAAACGGACCATCCCAGTCCCTCTTTCGCCTCCGCTTGACACGACGGCCTATTATGCCCCGGCCGCCCTGCGTCCGCAGCACGTTCATATTCGGCTTCTCGCCTTGCGACCGTGCATGACGTATCGCTCCGGCCTGCGCCGTCGCCCTTTCAGGCGTGGGGCGGGATCTCCCCAGGTAAGAATCCACTCCTTCACCGCACCACCGTACCCGCTGACGTTGCGGGTCACATTGTGACGAAATTCCGCAGTTAGAAGCTGCTTTTTCGTTGCCTAGGCGCCAACCATAGGCATCCGGCAGGGCTCTACCCCAATCTCTCCTTCAGACCGACAACCACCTGTGTTAGCGAGAAAAGTGGGAGCCCGTTCACGAAAAGCGCGTTTTCCTGGCCCCGTGCTGTGACGCAGATCCGCTTCGCTTGGCACCAAACCTGCAAAGCCGATGGTGAAGAGAGAGGAAGTCTGTGAGCGCTGTCACAGAAGCCGCAAAGCGCGGGAAGGGGGAACGGGGCGAGGCCGGAAAACAGGCTTCTCCTCGTTCCACCCGACCGGGAGCAGGATAAAAAGAAGGAGGCTTGCAGTGGGCAGCCGAGACAATCCCCTCGTACTGGTCGCGGACCATCGAATCAACTATCGGGCGCAGATCGTTTCGAGCCTGATGGGCCAGGGATTTCGTACCGCCGAGGCGTTCAACGGGGAGCACTGCCTCACGCGGGTACAAACGCTATCGCCCGGCGCAGTGCTTCTGGGTGCCCGCATGCCGGTGACCGACGGCTTCCAGGCCTGCCGAGCGATCCGCGCCCTACCCCAGGGACGAGACCTCCCTGTATTCATCTTATCGGACACCGATGACCCGCAGTTGCGCAAGGAGGCGGAGCAAGCGGGCGCGAACGCCCTACTCGCCGAGCCCCTCGATCTGCAAGAGCTAGGGGCCAGGATCCGAGGCGAGGTGCCCGTGGAATCCCCGGCCGAGAAAGAGCGAGCGGAAGACACCAAAACCCGGCTGGAAAACAATATCGTTGAGATCGGCCGCTGGGAATGGGACGTCGGCAACGACCGCTTCGCGGCCACGGCAGAGTGCAACCAGATTATCGAGCTCGCCTCTGCCAAGACGATCAGCAGCTTCGACGACTTCATAGGGTTTGTTCCCGAGATCGAACGGCCGACCGTGCGCAGTTGGATCCAAAACTCGATCAGCACGGGGGAACCCGACTATCTGGGCCATCATATCGAAACGCCTGATCGGTGCCTGAAGTATGTGCTGGCGCACGTCAAGCCCGGTGTCGACGCCTCCGGCAAGACCGTGATATTGCGCGGAGCGATCCAAGACATCACGCGGCTGCGCAACGGCAATGCATCGATCGGCCGCCTGGCCAATTATGACGCACTGACAGGTCTACCGAACCGCAAATACTTTGAAGAGACACTGCGCCGGGAGCTCTTGGCCACGGTGAGGAGAA
>JAHEIA010000013.1 GCA_024639625.1 Chromatiales bacterium | reverse complement strand
GCGGAAGGAATCATCGAAACCTTCAATCTAGCGGCTGAACCCATGTTTCAGGTCACCGCGGAACAGGTCACCGGGGAGCCGATCCAACGCCTGCTCCCGGAGCTGTCCACAGATCAGGGGAAGACGGGAAAATCGATACCTGGGGGTTTGCCGAGGCAAGATTTCCCGCCTAGCGGCGCACGGCGTGAGGACGGCACGACTTTTCCCGTGGAGTTTTCGGCTGGCAGGATGAATGTCTGCGGCGAAAGCCTGCTCGCCTGGGTGATCAAAGACATCAGCACCCGAGTGCGCGTCGAGCAACAGGCGGAAGAGACCCGGGAGCGCCTGATCCACGCCGACAAGATGGCTTCTCTCGGCTCCCTGGTTGCCGGCATCGCGCACGAGATCAACACTCCCCTGGGCACCAGCGTCACCGCCGCCTCGCACTTGCGCGAGCACTCTGCGGCGCTGCGCCGGTCGTACCAGCAAGGTGGGCTCAAACGATCGCAGTTGGAAGACTACTTGGATCAGGCGGCAGAGGCGGGCCGGATCCTGGAAACCAACCTGCGCCGAGCCTGCGAACTGATCCGCAGCTTCAAGCAGATCGCGGTCGACCGTTCGAGCAGCGAGCAGCGGCGCTTCAAGCTGCGCGAGTATCTCGAGGAGGTGCTGTTGAGCCTACACCCAAGACTGAAAAAGACCGGCCACCGAGTCGAAGTGCTATGCGATCCGGCCCTGGCGATCAGCAGCTATCCTGGCGCGCTATCCCAGGTACTCACCAACTTGATCATCAATTCCTTGCTTCACGGATATGCCCCCGGAACCTCGGGAACACTGTGCATCCAGGTGGAGCAACAGGGCCATTGGGTAAACATTTGTTACACGGACGACGGCCGCGGAATTCCGCGAGCCCATCTGCACCGCGTATTCGAGCCGTTCTTTACTACCCGGCGCGGTCAGGGAGGTAGCGGGCTCGGCTTGCACATCGTATACAATCTGGTTACACAGGCCCTGTCCGGCAGGATTGATTGCAGAAACCCGGAGCAGGGAGCCCGCTTCGACATCAGCATCCCCGACCTGAGCGCAGGCCCGGAAACATGAACGACAACGACGCATTGGCATTTCAGGAAGAGACCGACACCACGCGGACCGGCGAGCGCTCCGGGGACGCCTGGAAGATCCTAATCGTCGACGACGACTCCGAAGTCCATGCGGTAACCAAGCTGGCGCTCGACGGATTCTCCTTCGCCGGCCGTGGACTGGAGTTTCTGTGCGCCTATTCGGGCGAGCAAGCGCGAGGCATCACGCGCGACTATCCCGATATCGCGGTGATGCTCTTGGACGTGGTCATGGAGGAAGACAACGCAGGCTTGGCGGTGGCGCGCTATGTGCGAGAGGAATTGGGCAATCCTTTCGTACGCATCATCCTGCGGACCGGACAACCCGGCCAGGCCCCTGAGCGCCAGGTAGTCCAGGACTACGATATCAACGACTACAAAGAGAAGACCGAGCTTACGGCGCAAAAGCTGTTCACCAGCATCTATACCGCTCTCGGCACCTATCGTGCGTTGCTCAGCCTGGACCAGAATCGGCGCGGCCTGATCAAAGTGATCAATGCATCGGCCACGATCCTGGAGCAACGATCATTGGAGCAACTCGCCCAGGGCACCTTGGAGCAAGTCGCGGCCCTGCTCTATCTGGAGCAGGATGTGCTCTACGTGCGCAACCTAGGCGTGTCATCCGACTCCAGGGAGAACCGGCAGGTCATACTTGCGGCTACCGGAGAGGACAAACAGTATATCGGTCAGGACCCCCGCGGCGTGCTCTCCGAAGACGTTAACCAGCGTATCCAACGCGTGCTCAGGGAGAAGAGAAACCTGCAGGAGGAGAATTACTTTGCCGGCTATCTGAGCACCCGCACGGGCACCGATGCGGTCATCTATGTCGCCAGCGAGAGCACCCTGACGATACCCGATCAGGGGCTGATCGAATTATTCTTCCGCAATGTCACCATCGGGCTGGAAAACCTGCAGTTGCGCCAAGACATTGAGGCGACACAAAAAGACATCCTCTACATCCTAGGCGATGCGGTGGAAACCCGTTCCGGAGAAACGGCGCATCATGTACACCGCGTGGCGGAATACGCCCGCGAGCTGGCGTTGCTCGCCGGAATGGAGCAGCAACAAGCGGAGATCCTCTATTCGGCGGCACCGCTGCACGATATCGGGAAGATCGGCGTGCCCGACTCCATCCTCAACAATCCGGGCCATCTGGATGAGCAAGAGTGGGAACTCATGAAGTCCCACGCCCTGCACGGAGCGCGCATCCTCGGCTCGTCGAAGCGCCCGATTCTCCAGGCCGCTTCGATCATCGCCGAGCAACATCACGAGAACTGGGATGGCACCGGCTATCCCGCCGGGAGGAGCGGCGAGCAGATCCATATCTTCGGGCGCATCGTAGCCCTGGGCGACGTGTTCGACGCCCTGGGCAGCGACCGTTGCTACAAGCTGCCCTGGGAACTCAACCGGGTGATCGGTTACCTGCGAGAGCAGCGTGGCAGGAAGTTCGACCCGGTCTTGCTCGACCTATTCATCGACAACCTGCAGCGCTTCATCGAGATCCGTAACCGGCTGCCCGACCGGGAGCTCGCGGCCTGGTAAGGTCTCCCGTAGGTCTACGCTCTCGCGGAATTGCGCAATTCTCGCGGCCCCTTTATGCAGCATGGGGGCCTGGCTAGGAAATATATTGGTAGTACAGGTTCTGCGGGTGCCGCGAATCGGCAAAGAAATAGAAGCGTTCCAACAGCAGACCGGCATACTGGATCAGAAAGGCCGCTGCGGGCAGCCAGAGCGAGTCCACGGCGAGGCCGGCACCTAACAGCAGCAGCGGCAAGCCAAAGACGAGCACGAGAAACAGATACTTCAAGGTTCGCATCGCCGCTCGGCTGCGCCCGTGGAAGAACTCCCGGGTGTTGAACGACCCTCCCATTGCGCCCTGGGCCTTCTGCTCGATTCGAGTGTGACGCACACCGATCGCTGTCTGCAGCGTGGACTTGTGCCTTATGCGGCGGTTGCGCAGCAGGGAAAGCCCACGCACCAGGAACGCGATCAGGGTCAGCAGCAGGGCCTCGCTGGTGTAGAACAGGACCAGTTCGCTGCCCGACCAGGCGCAGAATGCGGCAGCCAGAGTGAATCCCGAGGCCAGCCCGAGCAAGGTATAATTGGCGACCGTCAACGGCGAGTACCACTCCTGAAGAAAGCGCAGGCTGGCGTAGATCATGGCCGTGGAGAGATAGAGCAGAAAGGCCGCGGCGCTAGCCAACCCGCCGACCAGCAAGCTCAGGTCCACGACCACGGCCTGGCCAAGGCGAAACACCGGGCGCGTCAACCCGAAGTAGTGGAGCGCCCCGTAGACCAGCACCAGGCCCATGAACAGCGGCAGGATGATCACCTCGCGGGACAGCCAGGAGGTGCGCCATTGGGACGCCGCCCGCCAGGCACGCTCCGGATGGCCCAGGTGAAAGAACGATGCGAGGAGGCCGCCGGCCAGCAATGCCAGGGCGATCAGACTGCCGTAGGCATAAAAGGTAAGGCTGCTTTGCGCGGGCAGCAGGTTCCCAAGCGAGTAGACCTGACCGGTATAAAGGGCGAGGAAGAACCCCTGTCCGGCACCGATCAAGGTGGTCAGAAAAATTACCGATAACGCAGGATGCATGGTCTCTCCCTTCGCTGGAATCGGCTGCCGCAGCGATTACCAGGCAACATCGTCCAGGGTCTCCGCGCCTTCCGGCAATTCCGGAAGCTCCTCCTTGTGCAGCGGGTTGTCGGCGCGCAGTAACTCGTCCTCGTGAATACGGATGCGGGTCTTGCGCCTGGGCAAATAGTGGTTCGCCGGATTGGTGCCCCACTCCGGCATCAGTTGATAGCCCCCCTGTTCGCGGATCGCCACCGAGACCTCGGAGTTCGGATCATGGATATCGCCAAACAACCTGGCGCTGGTGGGGCAAGCGAGCACGCAAGCGGGGCGCCGTTCTTCGGGCGGCAATGTCGGCTCGGCAATACGGTCCACGCACAGTGTGCACTTCTTCATCACCCGTTGGCGCTCATCCAGTTCGCGAGCGCCGTAGGGGCATGCCCAGGAGCAATACTTGCAGCCGATGCACTTGTCGTAGTCGACCAGTACGATGCCGTCTTCCTCGCGTTTGTAGGAGGCCCCCGTGGGGCACACCGGGACACAGGGTGGATCCTCGCAATGCAAACAGCTTTTAGGGAAATGCACCGTTTCGGTGTTCGGGAACTCACCCACCTCGAAGGTCTGCACCCGATTGAAGAAAGTGCCCGAGGGGTCCGCATCGTAGGGCCGCAGATCCGACAGCGGGCCGGCCCAACCCGAGGTGTTCCATTCCTTGCAGCTGGTCACGCAGGCGTGACAGCCGACGCAGACGTTGAGATCGATCACCAGAGCCAATTGGGTCATTTCACGTCCCCTCCACGCCCCGTCATGGCTTGGCCTTGCGTCCGGCGAAATAGCGCAGCCAGCGTTTACGCCGCCGCGGCATGCCGGGAACCGGGGGTTGCGGCTTGAACTGCGGAGAGCTCTGTCGAGGTTCACCCTCGTCTGTCCGGTACACCTTCACCCGTAGATCGAACCATGCAGCCTGCCCGGTGACCGGGTCGGAATTGGAAAGATGCTCGCCCGACTCACAGGGGGGCAGTTCTTCGTCGATCAAGTGGTTGAGCAGGAAACCCTTCTGCGATTCATCCGCTTTCGGCGACAGGCCCCAGGCGCCCGCCGCCTTGCCGATCGCATTCCAGGTCCAGACCGTGCCCGGTTCTACCGCCTCAGAGAACCGGCACATGCAGCGCACCCGGCTGGTGCGCGACTCGATCCAGATCCAATCGCCGTCGGCGAAACCCTGTGCCGCCCCCACCTTGGGGTTCACGAACAGGAAGTTGTGGCTGTGGATCTGGCGCAACCAGGCGTTCTGTGAGTCCCACGAATGGTACATCGCCATGGGGCGCTGGGTGAGCGCGTGCAGCGGATAGCTGTGGATATCCGTTAGGCGGTCCTCGAGCGGCTCGCTGAAGAAGGGGAGCGGGTCGAAATACGTCTCCACCCGTTGCCGCAGCCGCTCCGGTGGCTGCTTGCCGTCCCATTTCCCCCGCGCCGCAAGCCGGAACTTTTGCAGCGGTTCCGAGTACAGGTGGATCGTAACCGGCTCCGCATAACGCACCATGCCGTGTGCGCGAGCCCAGAGCAGGTAGCCCTTGTTCCAGTTGCGCATGTACTGATACGAGCGCGGGAGCTCGTACTGGTAGACGCAGTGGTTCTTCCGGTACATCTCCCACTGCCGCGGATTGGGCTCGCCCTTGAGAAATTTTTCGCCGATCTTGCCGCGCCAGCCCGCCAGGAAACCGATCCCCGATCCGGGCGAGGTCTCGTAGTTGATGATGAAGTCCGGGTAGTCGCGAAATTTCCGTGATCCATCCTCGCGCACGAACGCGGGCAAGCCGAGGCGAGTGCCCAGCTCGATCAGGACATCCTGAAACGGTTTGCAGTCGCCGCTGGGCGGTAGCACCGGGATGCGCACCGAATCCACCGGGCCTTCGAACTCGGAGATCGGTCGATCGAGCATCGACATGACATCGTGCCGTTCTAGGTAGCTGGTATCCGGCAACACCAAGTCGGCGAAGGCCACGGTCTCGGAATCGAAAGCGTCGCAGACCACCAGGAAAGGGATCTTGTATTCACCGGAAGCATCTCGATCGGTGAGCATCCTGCGCACCTTTTGTGTGTTCATGGAGGAATTCCACGCCATGTTGGCCATGAACAGCAGCAGGGTGTCGAGCGGATACGGGTCGCCGCGCCAGGCGTTGGTGATCACGTTGTGCATCAAACCGTGCACCGACAGCGGGTATTCCCAGGAGAAAGCCTTATCGATACGCAGCGGTTCGCCCGCTTCGTCGACAAACAGATCGTCGGGCTCGGCCGGCCAGCCGAGGGGCGAGCCTTCCAGAACGCTGTTCGGCCGCACGTCCTGCGGCCCCTTCGGCGGCTTCGGACAGGGCGGGATGGGGCGCGGAAAGGGGGCCTTGTGGCGGAATCCGCCGGGGCGGTCGATGGTGCCGAGCAGGGACATCAGGATGCCCAGGGAACGGATGGTATGGAAACCGTTGGAGTGCGCCGCCACTCCCCGCATTGCATGGAAGGCCACCGGATTACCCACTACGCTGGCGTGTTCGTTGTCCCAGGCATCGGTCCACTGGATCGGCAACTCGATCCTCTGGTCGCGCGCGGTAACGCCCATCTCATGGGCCAGCCGGCGGATGGTCGCCGCTGGGATCCCGGTGATAGCCTCCGCCCACTCCGGCGTATAGTCCTGCACGCGTTCGTGCAGCAGCTGAAAGGCGGGTTTGACGGGTGTCCCGTCATGCAGCTTGAACTCGCCCAGGAGATACGGGTCGACACCTTCCGTGTGGCAGGAGATCGGCTTGTTCAGGTCCCGATCCCACCACAGCTTGTTCTGCGGATCGAAGCAACCCTCTTCCTTGGGAACTTCGAAACGCACGAACATCCCCTGCTCGGTGCTGTCCGGATCGAGATTCACCAATTCCGCCGCATTGGTGTAGCGAATCAGGAAATCTCGGTCGTACAGACCCTGTTTGATGATCTCGTGGACCAGCGCCAGGAGCAGCGCACCGTCGGTTCCCGGACGGATCGGAACCCACTCGTCGGCGATGGCGGAGTAGCCGGTGCGGATCGGGTTGATCGAAATGAACCGCCCGCCGGCGCGTTTGAAATGCGATAGGGCCACCTTCATAGGGTTGGAATGGTGGTCTTCCGCGGTGCCGATCATGATGAACAGCTTGCTCCGCTCGAGATCGGGACCACCAAATTCCCAGAACGAACCGCCGATGGTGTAGATCAGTCCCGCCGCCATGTTGACCGAGCAGAACCCGCCGTGCGCCGCGTAGTTCGGGGTACCGAACTGCTTGGCGAACAGCCCTGTCAGCGCCTGCATCTGGTCACGCCCGGTAAACAGGGCGAAACGCTTGGGGTCCTCGGCGCGAATGCCCGCCAGCCGCTGTTGCAGCAACTCGAAGGCCTGCTCCCAGCCGATCTCCTCGAAGTCCGCGTCGCCCCGCAGCGCCCCCCGCTTGCGTAACAGGGGCTTGGTGAGCCGGGCGGGGGAATACTGCTTCATGATCCCGGACGAACCCTTGGCGCAGATGACCCCCCGGTTCACGGGATGCTGCGGATTGCCCTCGATATGGCGCACTTGACCGTCACGCAGGGTAACCCGGATGCCGCAACGGCAGGCGCACATGTAGCAGGTCGTCTCCTTGACTTCGACTCGCCCGAGGTCCCGGTCCGAGTGAGTATTCGGGGTGCGCATGCTTGAACGACCTCCTGGCTGCCCAGCGGGCAGTTCTCGGGTCAAATGATCGGTCTATTCTAATATTCCTGATTACTTACCTGCAATCGGTCTTTTCCCGGCCCCCCGCTGGGGAACCTTTCGGCGAGCCCGCTCGCAAGCCGGGGCCGTTCAGCGCGGCGCCGCCTCGAGCTCCTCCCACCGACGGTAGAGCTCCGCGAGCTGGGACTGCAGCTCGCCCAATTGGGCGTTCGCCGCTGCGATCGCCTCTCCCCCCTGCTGATAGAAATCCGCAACCCCCATGGCGCTCTGCAGCGAGTCCAGCTGGGACTCCACCGCCTCGATCTTCGCCGGCAAGTCCGCCAACTCCCTCTGCGCCTTGTACCCGAGCTTGCGCGATCCGACAGGCGGCTTCGCGCCGGGGGCCTGCGCCGGCCGCTTCGCGCCCGAGCTCTTGCCGGCAGGCGCGGGGGCAGCCCGCTGGCGCACCCATTCCTCGTAGCCGCCCACGTATTCGCCGATCCGCCCGTCCCCCTCGAACACCAGACAACTGGTTACCACATGATCGAGGAATGCCCGGTCGTGGCTCACCAGAAGCAAGGTGCCCGAATACGCGACCAGCAGGTCCTCGAGCAGCTCCAGGGTGTCCGTATCCAGGTCGTTGGTCGGTTCGTCCAACACCAGCACGTTGGCGGGCCTAGCGAACAGGCGCGCCAGCAAGAGCCGGTTGCGCTCACCGCCGGAGAGCGCCCGTACCGGGGTTCTGGCGCGCTCCGGCGTGAACAGGAAGTCCTGCAGGTATCCGATCACGTGTTTACTCTTGCCGAACACCTGGACCTGGCTGGCGCCGTCGGCCACGTTGTCCTGCACACTCTTGTCGTCTTGCAGTTGCGAGCGCATCTGGTCGAAATAGGCGACCTCGAGACGGGTGCCCAAGTGTACTCGGCCGCTCGCCGGCGCGATCCGGCCCAGCAGCAGGTTCAGCAGGGTGCTCTTGCCCACGCCGTTGGGGCCGATCACACCCACCTTGTCGCCGCGCAGGATGGTGGTGGAGAAACCCTTAATGATCGGGGCCCCCGTCCACCGGTAGTCGACGTTCTCCACCTCGACCACCAGCCTGCCCGAGGCCCCCGCATTCTGCAGGCGCATGCTGCTGGAACCGACAGCTTCCCGACGCCGCTGCCGCACATCGCGCAAGGCCTTGAGGGCGCGGACGCGGCCCTCGTTGCGCGTGCGGCGGGCCTTGATCCCCTGCCGAACCCAAACCTCTTCCTGCGCCAGTTTCTTATCGAAGCGCTCCCGTTCCTGCGACTCGGCCAGGATGAGCTCATCGCGCCGGCGCAAAAAGTTCTGGTAGTCCCCGGGCCAGTCCCGGAGCTGCCCCCGATCGAGATCGATGATACGGGTAGCGAGTCGCTGCAAAAACCTGCGGTCGTGGGTCACGAACAGCAAGGAGCCGCGGTAGCCGAGAAGAAACTCCTCCAGCCAGCCAATGGTGTCGATATCGAGGTGATTGGTGGGCTCGTCCAAGAGCAGCAGATCGGGTTCTGTGACCAGTGCCCGGGCGAGCAGCACCCGTCGCTGGACACCGCCAGACAGGGTCTTGAAATCGTCGTCCGGGGCCAGCGTGAGACGCGAAAGAACGGTCTCGATGCGCTGCTCCGTGCTCCAGCCCTCGGCGGCCTCCAAGGCGTGCTGCACGCGCGCCAGGCGGGACATCAGCTCGGGATTGGGCTGTTGTTGGAGGTGCAGATTGATCGCTTGGTACTCGCGAAGCAACTCGGTGAGCTCGCCCAAGGCACCGGCTACCACATCGAAGACCCGCCCCGCGATGCCCCCCGAAACCTCCTGGGGTAGGTGACCGATGCGCGCGCCCTGGGCAACCGAACGCTCCCCATCGTCGAGCGCGACCTCGCCCGAGAGCACTCTCATGAGAGACGACTTCCCGGCACCGTTGCGGCCGACGAGACACACCCGCTCACCGCGTTCGACCCGCAGGTCCACACCCTGCAGAACCGCCGGGCCGCCGAAGCCGAGGTGGGCGTTGCGCAGCGTGATCAGGGACACCGCGCGGGCACCGGTCGCCAGGCGACGCGAAGGCCGGGTTCGCGCTGCGCGCGACGCCGAGGATCCCCGGCTCGGGCAAACTTGCGCCGGAAAGCGAACGAGCTCGGCCGCCAACCAACGGCGGGCAAATGTTCGCCGGTGCCGCGGCGACCCGAGAGGCTCGAATCCCGCGCTTCCAAGACCATTTCAGGCATCAGATCCTCACAACGGTGCTGCGCCGACGAGCGCGCCGGAGAGCCGCAGAAAGCCTCGCCGCCCCGAGTCGCAACAGCCGATGAACCGCAGCGGGGAGGCTCGCGCCGCATAGTAGCATTTCCGAACCGCGAGGACGGAGAAACCCTGCCTGTGCAAGAAATTTTCCGCGCGGTGCATTCGTTAGCATCCGCTGTTATGCTAGCCTCGTCCCGCAACCCGCAGGCTGCGGGAAGAACACCACCGCCAAGAATGCCTTGGCCATAATAGCGAGCCCGGCTTGCAAGCGGGACCGGAATAAGAGAGCGAGATGAAATCAGTTCAACTCAGGGAAGCCTGGGACGGACACGCCGACTGCCTGCACTGTACGCTGCGCACTTCGGTGCTGTTCGCAGGCTTAGAGGAAAAAGACTTCGAGCGCATCCACCACCCGATCGACCAGTTCGTGCTGCGCCCTGGTGCGGTGGTCTACCACGCCGGCGAGCCCGGGCACAACATGTTTACGGTGCGCACCGGGATGATGAAACTGGTGCAATACTTGCCGGACGGCGGGCAGCGCATCGTGCGCCTGGCACGCGCCACCGACGTAATCGGTCTGGAGTGCCTGGTGAAACCCAAATACCAGCACGACGCCATCGTCCTGCAGCCCACGGAGGTTTGCCGTTTCCCGGTTGCCGTGGTGCAGGAGTTGAGTAGAGATAACCCAGCCCTGCACCAGGAGTTGATGAATCGCTGGGAGCGTGCCCTGGAAGAGGCCGACGCCTGGCTGACCGAATTGTCGACAGGTTCCGCTCGCGAGCGGGTCGCGCGGCTGCTGCTGCGCCTGGTGAATGGCGATCAGTGCAGTCTGTTTAGCCGCGAAGACATGGGCGCCATGCTGGGTATCACTACCGAAACCGCCAGCCGCACCATCGCCGAGTTCAAGCGCAAGGGGCTGATGACGGAGACCGCGCCCAACGAGTTCGCGCTGGACTTGGCGCAGGTGAAGGCGACGGCAGAATAGCAACTCGAAAGCGGAAACGCGCCCGGTGCACAGAGCCCGCCGGAGATTCGGTCAGACGGGGATGGGGCGGCCCGGGTCGTCTCCGGTATGCCGGCGCCAGCATGCCCGATAGGCTCAGCAGCCGAATTTCGGAGTCAGCATGAACCCGTTTCTATTTGCTTCCGCCCGCGATGCCGCGACGCCCCGGCTGGTTGCCGACTGCCTGGAACAGATCGGCCGCATCCCAGCGGAGGCCAATCTAGGCTTCGTCTACGCAACAGATTCGCTCGCCGACGATTTCGCTGCGCTACACGACCAGCTGGCGGCGGCGGCTCCGCAGGTCCATTGGGTCGGCACGGTGGGCATGGGGATCTGCGCCGGCGCAAGCGAGATCTACGATCAGCCCGCACTCTGCTTGCTGATTGGCAATTTCCCCGCGGACAGCTTCCGGATCGTGCCGAGTTTCGGCGGCGAGCAGGTTGACTCGGCACAGGAAGTAGCCGTCTGGCGGGAGCAACAGGACTACTGCTTTGCGCTGCTGCACGGCGACCCCGGGAACCCGGCGACGCCCAGCCTGCTCGGCCAACTGGCGCAGAGCGCAACCTCGGGCTTCCTCAACGGAGGTCTCAGCTCTTCTAACGGTCCCACACCCCAGTTGGCGGACGACGTCGTGCAGGGGGGGCTTTCTGGCGTCCTGTTCAACCAGCAGGTGCGCGTGTTGACCGACCACTCCCAAGGCTGCTCTCCCATCGGGCCGCCACACGAGATCACCGATGCCCAGCGGAATGTCGCCATCACCCTCGATCGCCGGCCCGCGCTCGAGGTCATGCGATCGGATATCGGCGAGGTCCTGGCTAGGGATCTGCGCAAGATCGCAGGTTACGTGTTTGCCGCCCTGCCGATCACCGGATCGGACACCGGAGATTACCTGGTACGCAATCTGGTCGGAGTGGATGCCGAGCGTGGACTGATCGCCGTTGGCGACCTGCTCGAAGGACAGCAACGCATGATGTTCTGCCGCCGCGATGGCAACAGTGCACGCGAGGACCTGCAACGCATGCTGGAACGCCTGCGCAAACGGGTCGCCGACAAGACCATTCGCGGCGGCGTCTACATCTCCTGTCTGGGCAGAGGACGCTATCAGTTCGGCGAGAACTCGGAGGAGCTGGAGTTGATCGAACGGACCCTGGGAGAATTTCCGCTGGTGGGATTCTTTGCCAACGGCGAGATCTACAACGGGCGTCTCTACGGCTACACCGGTGTGCTCACCCTCTTCCTCTAGGGCACAACAAGCGCCGACGCGAGGCATGTCCCCAGCCACCCGGGCACTCATCCTGGCCGATACGCATGGGTACCTGGATGCCCGGGTGCTGGCGCTGGCGGAGACGAGCGACTGGGTGTTGCACGCCGGGGACATCGGGGCGCAGACGGTGCTGCAGGCCCTGGCGGGGCCCTGCCGCGAGTTGATCGCGGTGCGCGGCAACAACGATCCGCCCGGCAGGTGGCCCGGCGGCGGACCGTCGACGCCGCCCGCGGAGGCGCAGGTCGAGCTTCCTGGCGGCCGCATCGTGCTGGTACACGGGCATCGCGAAAATCCGGTTGCCGCACGCCACGGAAAACTCCGGCAGCGCTTCCCGCAAGCCCGGGCGATCATCTACGGCCATAGCCATCGCCTGGTCTGCGACCTGGAACACCTGCCGTGGGTGCTGAATCCCGGGGCCGCTGGAAAGGCCCGCACCTTCGGCGGCCCCTCATGTATCCTGCTGCACATCCGCGGGAACTCCTGGCGCGTAGAGCCAATGCGCTTCCCCAGGACCTGAGGGGCCGGAGCATGCAGCGCGCCGGTCCCCGCGTAGATTACCTTATCGCCGGGCAAGGACTCGCCGGAAGCCTGCTCGCCTGGATCCTGCTACAGCGAGGGCGCTCGGTCCTGCTGGTGGACCGTCGCCAGGCGCAGGCCAGCTCGCGCGCCGCCGCCGGCCTCGTCAACCCGGTATCCGGGCGGCGCATGGTGAAGATGCCGCATACCGAGGGCTACCTAAAGTCCGCGCAGCGGACCTACCAGGTGCTTGCAGAGGAACTGGGCCGGCGCTTCTTCTTCCCTAAGCCCATGCTTCGGCTGCCGCGCTCCGCCGGCGAGCGACAGCGTTGCATCGCACGGCGACGGGATCCTGCATACCGGGGCTATCTGGGACCACCCGACGCAGAGCAAACCGCGGCGCCGGGGATCCATGCCCCGTTCGGCGTCTTCCTGCAGCAGCACACCGGCTACCTGGATATCCCGCCTTTGCTGGATCTCCTCTGGGATCTCCTGCGGCAGCGAGGCGCCTGGCGCGACGGCTGGATCGATCCTGCCAAACTGCAGATGTCCGGCGATGGCCTTGTCTGGCAGGGGCTGCGGGCAAATCGAGTCGTCTTCTGCGAGGGCTTCCGCGCCGCCGGCAATCGCTGGTTCTCTTGGCTGCCTTTCCAGCCGGTGAAGGGCGAAATACTGACCCTGCTCGGCCCTCCCGACGCCCTTGGGGACCGTATCATCAACGTTGGCCGTTGGCTTTTCCCCCTGGGGAGAGGGACCTACCGGCTCGGCTCGACCTACCACTGGGGAGTGATCGACGACCAGCCCAGCGTCAACGGCCGTGAGGAACTGTTGCGTTGCCTGCCCGGCTTTCTGCGCCCGCTGCCGGAATTCCGCGTAATCGACCAGTGTGCCGGGGTGCGCCCGGCGACACTGGACAAACGACCCTTCATCGGCTGCCACCCGGGAGAGCCGAGAGTCTGTATCTGCAATGGATTCGGCTCCAAGGGGGCGCTGCTGATCCCCTATTACGCCACCAGGCTCGCGGATCATCTCTGCTCCGGCCGACCGCTGCCCGCGGATGCGGATATCCTGCGCTTTGCGGAGCGCGCGCCATGAGTTCGGCCGTACACCGCGCGAACGCAGAGCCGCAGCGCCGTGCCCGAGCCCGTAGCCTGGTGCGCGACGCACAGGCCGCCATTGCTGAGATCCTTTCGGCGGGAGATCTGGCGCTGGACGCCACCGTGGGCAACGGCCTGGACACCCTTTTCCTCGCCCGCGCCGTCGGGTCGAGCGGCCGGGTCTGGGGATTCGATTGTCAGCCCGAGGCGCTGCGACGGACCGAGCACCGATTGAGCGCCGCTGGAGTGTTGCAGCGCGTGAGCCTGCAGTGCGCCGGCCATGAGAATATCGGGAGCCTGCTGCCGAGCGCAGCTCGCGGAAGGCTGCGCGCCGTGATGTTCAATCTCGGCTACCTGCCGGGCGGCGATCGGACGCAGATCACAGGTCCCGCCAGCACCCTGCAGGCGTTGCGGGTGACCTTGCCCCTGCTTGCTGCGCACGGCCGCATCAGCGTGGTGGCCTACACAGGGCACCCGGGAGGGGCGCAAGAGGCGGCGGCGGTTGCTCTCTGGGCAAGCTCACTCCCGAGCGATGACTACAGGGTACGACGGGTGCGAAGCGACCACACACGCGCCGATGCGCCACTATGGATCCTGGTGACCAGGCTACGGTAGCGGGCGCCCCGGCCGGCGCGCACACGTCTCTCACCCCCGCACAGCAACCAGACGAAAGCGAATCAGGAGTTCGTCGCGGACCCTGAGCCCCCCCATCAGGATACTGAACGGCTGGATCCCGAAGTCGCTTTGCAGCATGCGCACCTCGCCCACCACGACGACCTCCGCGGACCGGGACTCGACCCGCACCGACACCGGGAGACACCTCCGCTCGCCGCGGACCTCGATCTCCAGTTGGCCCGCGAGATCGGGCGGCTCGCCGCCGAGCCAACGACCACGCACCTTCACCAGGGGATAACGTTCGGCGTCCAGCACCCGCGGGCCCAGCAGATTGCGACGCGTCGCGGCGATCTCCTGCGGAGTGGGCCGGGTCGCGAACTCCGGACCAGCCGCTTGCCTCTGCGCAGCGTCGTCCACCACCAGGGACGCGACCGGAACCGCCAGGTCGACGCGCGACCGACGCAGGGTCGCGCCCAACACCAGGCGCCCACTCAATTCCGGGCTGGAGATGACATGGCTGTGTCCGAGGCGCGCCAACCTGCCGCCGCGGAAGACGAAGATCTGTAGTCGAGAACGCTGCGGATCGATCGCGTAGCCGGATACCGGTTCCGCCGCGTCCGCGTTGCCCCCACCCCCCGGGCACACCCCGACAAGGCCTTGTTCCACCGCGACTCCGGGTGGCGCACCGCTGACCCCGGCGAGCGGCGCCGGCACCTCCTCGGGCGGCGCCGCACAGCCAGCCAGCAGGATCGCGGCCAGCAGACAGCCGCGCCACGCCCGGCGCCCAACCGCGCGCGGCGGATTGCGCTCGGCCACGACCAGCGGGCGGAAGGCGCGGCTCAGAACGGCTCCGGGTCAGACGTCCGGATGGACCCGCGAGCAGACCCCAGGTCACTCACCAGGACCCCTCGCCACCGGCCGGTCATGTTCCGTGCGCGGAGGCCCGAACGGACCACCGCGTGCCCCCGGGCGATCTTCCCGGTTACCACTGGGAACTCGTCACATCGCCATCTCCAGCTCGACCGATACCGCATCGACCCCGGCCTGCGCGCATTCTTCATCGGTCTCTCCTTCCGGCGCACCGCTTACCCCGACGCCGCCCAGGAGCTGGCCGCCGGCCTGGATCGGTAGACCACCGGCAGACATCAGCAGACCGGGCACGCGGCCGATCGGCGTCCCCGCACGGTCGTTCAATTGCGAGGTGGGGGCATTGAAATTCACCGCGGTGAATGCCTTCTCGCGACTGATCGGCACCGTGATCTGCGCCGCAATGCTATCGCGCAGTACGACCTGGACCAGGCCGTCCCGGTCCACTACCGTGACGCCGATTTGGATGCCCTTACCGCGGCAAGCCTCCAGCGCCG
>JAHEIA010000291.1 GCA_024639625.1 Chromatiales bacterium | reverse complement strand
CCGAGGAACGCAGTCGCGCACACAACAGGTGCTCACCGCTGAAGATGTACAACAGCAGGTAGCAGTAGCACCTATAGTAGCCATGGAAGAAGCGACCTTCCTGGTGACCATGCAGCGGATCATCGGTGGCATCAAGATCCAGCCAGATCTCGCGGGGGGGCTTCGGGTACGACTCGAGGAACAGATCCATCAACAAACGATCCAACGCCTCAGGATGCGTAGCGATGCGTTTGTAGCGACTACGCATCGCGGCATCCGGTTCGCTCAGCTCGAGCCGGTTCAGCGTGCTCGAGCCCGCCAGCGGGCAGTCCTTGTCGCGTTCCCGTACCCGATGCTCGCCCGTCACATCGGTCTTACCAACCAGCAGCGCCAGCAGGCTGTCCGAGCGCAACACATCGTGGTCGTTGAGATCCTCATAGCCCAACGCCAGGGCGTAGATGCGCTGGGCCAGCAGCCGTTGCACCGGATGTTCCACGCTTTCGGGGTTGCGGTAATCGACAAAGCAGCTGGCCAGTCGCCCCGTCAGACCGATGCGGGCATCGACCTCACGCAACAACAGTCCGCCGCCGTCCGAAGTGATCCGTCCCCCGTCGAAACGACCCACCACTTCCCGGCGTCCGAGGGCGCGAAACTCAAGCTGTTCTGAATTACACTGTCTTCACAAGGCTGTTTTTCTTTCCGGCTATAACTTCTTGATCGGACGAGCGTTATGCCACGAAAAACAGCCTTTTCCCATTCCTACGGTGAGCGATAGAGGCTAGGATGGTGGGAAGGGGGAAAGCCTCCTTGCTATCTAACTTATTGATATTTGGTGGGCCCTGTAGGGCTCGAACCTACGACCAAGGGATTATGAGTCCCCTGCTCTAACCAACTGAGCTAAGGGCCCGACTTTCACAAGCAATCTATTCGCTGTCGAGGAAACTGCGCAGCCGCTCGGAGCGAGACGGGTGGCGCAGCTTGCGCAATGCCTTGGCCTCGATCTGACGGATCCGCTCGCGGGTGACGTCGAACTGCTTGCCGACCTCTTCCAGCGTGTGGTCGGTGTTCATATCGATGCCGAAACGCATGCGCAAAACTTTGGCCTCGCGGGATGTGAGGCCCGCGAGCATCTCCTGCGTCGCCTCGCGCAGACCCGACGTCGTGGCGGCGTCGACCGGGGAGAGGACGCCGGAGTCCTCGATGAAATCGCCGAGGTGCGAGTCCTCGTCGTCGCCGATCGGTGTCTCCATGGAGATCGGCTCTTTGGCGATCTTGAGCACCTTGCGCACCTTGTCTTCGGGCATCTCCATGCGCTCGGCGAGCTCTTCCGGGGTCGCTTCGCGGCCCATCTCCTGCACCATCTGGCGCGAGATCCGGTTCAGCTTATTGATGGTCTCGATCATATGCACCGGGATGCGGATGGTGCGCGCCTGGTCCGCGATGGAGCGAGTGATCGCTTGCCGGATCCACCAAGTGGCATAGGTCGAAAACTTATAGCCGCGCCGGTACTCGAATTTGTCTACCGCCTTCATCAGGCCGATATTGCCTTCCTGGATTAGGTCCAGGAACTGCAAGCCACGGTTGGTGTATTTCTTCGCGATGGAGATCACCAAGCGCAAGTTGGCCTCGACCATCTCTTTCTTGGCCCTGCGGGCTTTTGCCTCACCGATGGACATGCGGCGATTTACTTCCTTGATCTCACCGATGCTCAGGAAGTCGGATTCTTCGATCGAGCGCAAGCGCTTTTGCGCTCTTCGGACCTCTGGGTAGACTTCTTTCAGCACCGCCGAGATGGCCTTGTGCCCTTTGATCTTTTCTTGCAGCCAATCCAGGTTGGTCTCGTTATCGGGGAACGAGGTGATGAAGTCTTTGCGCGGCATTTTGGCCCTGTGTACGCAAAGCTCCATGATCTGCTTTTCCTGCATCCGTATTCGCGCGATGGTGCTGCGCAGGTTGTCGACCAGGGAGATGAAGATGATCGGCAGGAATTTGAATTCGAGGAACTGCTCGGAAACCTTATCGGCTTGCTTGCGGGTACGCTTGTCATCGCGGCCGTGTTGCTGCAGCAGCGCAGTCCAGCGCGCGTGGGCTTTCCGCAAAGAGGCCACGCGGGCTGCGGTTTCCTCGGGATCCGGACCGGTGTCGACTTCGGCCGTGTCGTCGTCCTGCGAGTCGTTGCGGTCTTCAGAGGCGGGGACCGCGGCCGATGCGGCAGGCGCGGGCACTCCGGCGTCCTCGTCGGGATCCCGGAAACCGCTGAAGATATCGGTGATTCGGAGCTCTCCGGCGGCAGCCTCATCGAACAACGCGATGATCATCGAGACACTGGAGGGATAGTGGGAGAGGGCCGCTAGCACCTGATTGAGCCCATCCTCGATACGCTTGGCAATCTTCAGCTCGCCCTCTCGGGTAAGCAATTCCACGGTGCCCATTTCGCGCATGTACATGCGCACGGGGTCGGTCGTGCGGCCGAACTCGTTTTCTACGTTCGCCAGAGCGGCAGCGGCGGCTTCGGCGACATCTTCATCGGCCGAGATGGCGGCGTCGGTGATCACCTGCTCGTCCGCATCCGGGGCGGATTCGTGCACCGAAATCCCCATGTCGTTGATCATCCGGATGATGTCTTCGATCTGATCCGGTTCCACGATACTATCGGGGAGGTGGTCATTGACCTCCGAATAGGTGAGGAAACCCTGCTCCTTACCTCGGGCAATCAGCTGCTTGATCTGAGATTGCTGTTTCTTTTGATCCATATCCTACCCTGTCGCCGGGGGCATTCGTGAAATTTGAGCGAGCCAATCAACCATTTTAGCATATGTAGCGAGGCCGATAGAAGATCAACGCCGGGGAGCCTGCTCCTTCGACTGCTCGGCGAACAGTTGCCGCAGACGCTGTTTCTCCTCTCCGCTGAGATCGCTCAAGCTCAATCTCCGATACAGGCGCTCTAATTCCTGTTCGCGAAACTGCTTCGTAAGCTGATTCAGCGCACCTTTCAATTCGTCCGCCAACCCCTCCTGCGGGATGCCAAGATCCAGTGTCGCCAGCTTGGACAGATGATGTTCTGCTGCATCCCCGCGCCAGCGCTCGATCAGCGTCGCTGTCGTAAGGTTAGGATCTGCTCGGATTAATTCAAGTACGCCCGCCAAAAGGTCAATTCCAGGCGCGTCCAGCCCGCGCCACGACTCGTCCAGGTCAGCACAGTGCTGGGCCAGCCGCGGGTCTTGCACCAGCAGGCTGATGGCCAGGCGGACCGGTGTCATGCGCTGCGGCACGCCGGGTAGGTGAGCCCGTCGTTTTCCTGGAGCGGAAGCCGCTGGGCGGTCGGCCCGGTCCGTCAGGAGTTCCGCGCGCACCGCAACCAGTTCCGCGAGCCGCTGTAGCATCATGTCGTGGAACAGCCCGGGCGGCAGCTTGCTCAGAACCGGCTTGGCCAGTTCCGCCAGGCGGGCTCGACCATCCAGGTGAGCCAAGTCCAGTTGCTGGGACAACTGGTCGAAGAGAAACTCCGACAAGGGGGATGCCTGGCGAATCCGCTGTTCGAAGCTTTCTTTGCCTTCCTTGCGCACCAGGCTGTCCGGGTCCTCGGATTCCGGCAAAAATAGGAAGCGGGCCTCCCGGCCGTCGCGCATCTGCGGCAGGGCCGTATGCAGTGCTTTCCACGCGGCACGCCGACCGGCGGGGTCACCGTCGAAGCAGAAGATCACGCTGGGAGCGCTCCGAAACAGGCGCTCGATATGTTCCTCCGTGGCGGCCGTGCCGAGAGTCGCGACCGCGTAGTGGATGCCGAACTGAGCCAGGGCGATCACATCGAGATACCCTTCGACCACCAACAGGTGATCGAGCCGGCGCAACGCCTGGCGGGCTTCGTGCAAGCCGTAGAGTTCGCGGCCCTTGTGGAATACCGGGGTTTCTGGCGAATTCAGGTACTTGGGTTTGCCCGCGCCGAGCAGACGGCCTCCGAAACCGATGGTGCGGCCGCGGGGATCTCGGATCGGGAACATGACCCGGTCGCGAAAGCGGTCGTAAAGGCGGCCGTTATGCCCCGCGAGCAGGCCGGTTTCTTCGAGCAGGCTCAGTGACGCCTGGTCGGTGCCGAGACTGGCCGCAAGGTTGTCCCAGCCGGGCGGCGCGTAGCCGAGGCCGTAAGCGGCCGCGATATCACCACTCAGGCCTCTTTGCTTTAAGTAGTCCACGGCCCGGCCGGCCTGCCGGTGTTTCTGGAGCTGCGCGCGAAAAAACAGGCCTGCCCGCTCCAGGGTCGCATAGAACGGGGCCAGGTCGGGTCCGCCGTGCGCGGCGCTGGCCTCCCTCGGGACTTCCAGACCCGCTTGGTGAGCCAGGTCTTCTACCGCCTCGGGGAATGCCATGTGGTCGTATTCCATGAGGAAGCCGATTGCGCTGCCGTGGGCTCCGCAACCGAAACAATGATAGAACTGCTTGTCTTGACTGACGGTAAAAGAGGGCGTTTTTTCGTCGTGGAAGGGGCAGCGTGCGTGGAAATCCTTGCCGGCCTTTTTCAGCGGGACGCGGCTTCCCACGACATCCACGATATCGATGCGGCTGAGGAGCTGATCTATAAAACTGGAGGGGATTTTGCCGGCCATGTAAACAGAAGCATAGTCTGCCTGCTCCGAACCGGAAACAGACGGCCGGGCTCGGCGGGCCGGGGGTTAAGCGCCCAATTCGCGCTTGATCTGTGCGCTGACCTCGCTCATGTTGGCGCGCCCCTGTACCTTGGGTTTGATCTGCGCCATTACCTTGCCCATGTCGCGGATGGTTTGCGCACCGGTGCTACTGATGGCATCTGCGATCAGCTTTGCGACGGCCTCGTCGCTCAGT
>JAHEIA010000290.1 GCA_024639625.1 Chromatiales bacterium | reverse complement strand
AGCCAGGACCTGTCCGACGCCGGTAAAGGACCGAGCGCGGGCTGGTCGTTCACCAACTCGTTCTGTTCGGAGCGTTACGTAGGCGGCATCGAGCGCGGGCGGCCCCCCTTCGAGGCGGGTTGCTCCTCCAAGGACACCGATTTTCTGCACGTGGTGAACTGGAAGAAGGCGGCCGAGCTGATCGCAGCGGGCAAGGGGATCCAGGTCAACGGCGGCAATGTGCTGCCGATCGACGTCGCGGTGGAGAACGGGGTTCTGTTTCTCGTGCCCGAGCCCAAGAGTCCCCATGGCGTTGATGTGACGCCGGATGGGAAATACCTCGTGGTCTCCGGGAAATTGGACAGCCACGCCTCGGTGTACAGCTTTGAGAAGATTCAGAAGGCGATCGCGGAAGGCAACTTCGAGGGCAAGGACCCTTATGGGATCCCGATCATCGCCATGCAGGACGCCCTGCACACCCAGGCGGAGCTGGGGCTCGGTCCGCTGCACACCCAGTTCGACGCCAAGCCCTGCGTCGCCTATACCTCGCTGTACGTGGATTCCATGGTCGCACGATGGGACTACTGCGAGGGTAAGGTGTTGGACAAGATCTCCATTCACTACAATATCGGCCACTTGATGACCATGGAAGGAGACTCGGTCACGCCCGACGGTAAGTACCTGGTGGCGTTGAACAAACTCGCGATCGACCGGTTCAATCCCGTGGGCCCGCTGCACCCGCAGAACCATCAGCTGATCGACATCAGCGGCGACAAGATGCAGCTGCTCTACGACATGCCGCTACCCTTGGGCGAGCCCCACTATGCGGTGGCTATCAGCGCTGACAAGTTGAAGCCGGTGGTGCGTTACAAATCCGGCTGGGACAGCCGCACCGATCAGCGCTCTGCCTACAAGACCCGCGCCGGGCGCGAGAAGACCGAGCGCAACTGCGACGCACAAGGCAACTGCACGGTGGAAGTCTACGGGACGGTGATCCGTTCCCACATCAACCCGGAGATCATCGAGGTCGAGGAAGGCGATACCGTAAGCCTGCACTTCACCAACCTGGAGCGGGCGGAGGACGAGGTGCACGGGTTCGCCATGTACGGGCAGAACGTGCAGCTTTCGATCGAGCCCGGCAAGACCGCTTCGGCCACCTTTGTTGCCGAGGAGCCCGGAGTGTATCCGTATTATTGCACCGAGTTCTGCTCCGCGCTGCATCTCGAGATGCAGGGGTATCTACTGGTCAAGCCGAAGGGATACCAAGCCACGACGGTTGCGATGGAGGAAGGCACGGTTTACTCCCAGGCGGACTACGACAAGCAGGTGCAGACCAATCTGGAAACCCAAGCGGTGATCGACCAGGTGGTGGCGTATATCACTGGCCACAATTTCAAGGACTACCCGACCGTCGTCGCCCTGGTTGAGGACGCTACCGACCAGCTCGGTTTCGCCCAGGAGGCGCGTTCGAAGTCCGAAAAGTCGGCGGCTGACGAGGATTGGCAAAACGCAATGCTGTGGGCCAACCAGTGGTGGCAGTATCAGGTAAAGGCAGCGGACCTCGGTCTGCGCGCCAAGACCTATCTGGAGCAGAGTGGCGCCAAGAAGGTTGAGTAAAGGATCTTCCAGCGTCTGAAAGGGAGAGGGGGGCAACCCCCTCTCGCCGTCTGGGGAAAGAAGATCCCCTTGAATAGACGAGGTATTGAGATGAATTTCAGCAGATCGGGGTTGTCAGTGTTCGCCGCTTGCCTGGTCCTCGCAGCAGGTCCCGCAGCGGCTCTGGATGGTGCCGAGGCGTACAAGACGAAGACCTGCTTCGCCTGTCACGGCAAGGACGCAAACACGCCTATCATGCCGACCTATCCCAAGCTGGCGGGGCAGAACGCTGATTACGCGTACAATCAGATGCAAGACATCAAGAGCGGTGCGCGCGCCAACGGACAGACCGCCGCGATGAAAGGCGTCATGCACTTGGTGTCCGACGAGGAGATGCGGGCGATCGCGGATTGGCTTGCTACGCTGCAGAAGTAGGCAGTCCGGTACAATCTTTGGGTGCGGAGGTGTTTTATGATGAAGACGAGGTTTCGCAAGGGCATGCTGGTGGTGTTCGGATCGTTATTCGCCGGCTCCGGATGGGCGTGGAACGAGGCCGGGGGAGAGAAGGAGGCAGCGCTCGAATTGACGCCCGACCTGGAGAACGGCATGGAGGTGTACGAGGTTTGCTCGGCGTGCCACCTGCCCGAGGGGTGGGGATTGGAGGACGGCACCTTCCCACAATTGGCGGGCCAGCATCGCAGCGTCATGATCAAACAGCTCGCCGACATCCGCGCGCTCAATAGAGATAACCCCACCATGTATCCCTTCGCCCTGCCGGAGGCAATCGGCGACGAGCAGGCACTGGCAGACGTGACCGAGTACATCCGCAAGCTACCGATGAATCCGGGCTGGGGCAAGGGCCCTTGGGGCCCCGACACACCCGAGTTCGCCAACGGCGAGAAGATCTACGAGGAAAACTGCGTGAAGTGCCATGGCCCGGATGGGCGTGGCGACGCCGAGAAGTATTACCCGCGGATCAACGGCCAGCACTACAAGTACATGATGCGCCAGTTCGAGTGGATCCGCGACGGCAAGCGGCGCAATGCCAACCCGGATATGGTGAAGCAGATCAAGAGCTTTTCCGACCAGCAAATGAAAGAAGTCATCAACTATGTCTCTTGGCACCCTGTCCCACCAGAGGAGCTGGCGCCCTCGGCCGAGTGGCGGAACCCCGACTTCGATTGACCTGCGGATGCGCGGATACGGTCCGGCCGGCTTTCCAAAGGGGAGTTGCCGGGCCGCATGATAGCCAAACGGTGCACCACTCAACCTCGCTGGACCTGCCATGAATGCGCAAACCGAAACCCGGCGCTCCCCCCTCGTCTACGTCCTGGTGTTGATCTCGCTGGCACTTTTGGCGGGGGTCTACTATGCGCCGGTCTGGTGGGTTTCCTTGACCGCTCCGAATTATCCGGTCGAGGCCTTCCCGGATGGGGTGCGCATCCATTTTCACATGAACGGCGTGTTCAACGGTTGCCAGAAGAGGGAAGCGATTGAGATTCAGGAGGAAGAGGCCCTGGATTGTGTGCACGAAATGGACACCATAAACCACTACGTCGGCATGTATCCGATCGCCGCCGGGGGTGTAGTCGAGCGCGCCTTTTCGCCCTTCCTGATATCGATGCTCGGCATTATGCTGGTCGGGTTTGCCATCCGCCTGCCCAAGTTGCGGCTCGCCGTCATGGCCGGGGCATTCGCCCTGCTCACGGCCTGGATGTACCTGTTCTTTTATGCGGAGAACGGGCTCAAGTATCACAACGAAGGGTATCTGTCCGCGTTGGTCACCGCCCTCGATCAGGGGGCGGGGGATGAGCCCGGCCAGGAACTGTCGCCGGGCCAGGCGCTGATCGCCCGTCTCAAGGCGGAGTTGGCGCGGGCGGACTCAGGAAAGCCGGCGGCGCAGGAGGGCGTCCAGGGCACCTCCGAGAAGCAGCGGCTGATCGACAATCTGCGCGTGACCTTTCGCAAGGATCAGGAGCGCCAGCCCGCCGCCGAGCGCCAGTCCTGGGACGGCAGCGGCGAGCAGATGCTGCGCTGGCATTATGCGAAGAGTCTGGGGCGCTATTTTAACAACCCCGCAGAGATCAAGCCGCTGGTGGCCAAGATGGGAAGCGCCGCCCATGTCGTGTTCTGGGCGCTGATCGGCGCGATGCTGGTGCTGCTCTGGGGCGCCCGGCGCAACGGCGGCATGCTCTACTGGCTGCTGGTGCTGGTGCCCATGGCGCTTCCCCTGTTCTTTATCCTGGATTATTCGGCTTGGCTCTGGTGGTACGGTCACAATCTGAACGACATGGGGGCGTTCACGGTCAAGGCCTTCATGCCGACGGTGTTCGGGGACGGCAAGGTGGCTCAGTTTGCGACCCACTCCTACCCCTACATCGGTTTCGGTTTGATGTTGGGGGCCTCGGCCCTGCTCGCCCTGGCAGCGCTGCTGCGGCGCAAGGAACTAGTGGGCGAGGGGTCCTCTCGCACCTCCCGGATGGAGTGACGTGCGCTCGCGCTTTCCTTACGGCAGGCCAGGCGCGAGTGTGCTGTTGATACTCTGTGCCTGCCTCTCCTGGAGGCTGCAAGCTGCCACGGAGTACCCGCCTCTTCAGCCCCTAATCGATGCAGCCGCGGCAAACACGGAGTTCACGCCGGAGCCCGGCACCTACGCAGGTCCGGTCTATCTGGACAAACCGCTGACCATCGATGGGCGGGGCAGGGTGACCATCGATGCCGGTGGCAGCGGTTCGATTGTCGTTCTCAACACCGACGGTGCGACGCTCAAGGGGCTGCGTCTGACCAACTCGGGTTCTTCCCACAACGACATCGACGCCGGGGTCCAGGTGCGCGGAAACTTCAACGTCATCAAGGACAACGTCATCGACGATTGCCTGTTCGGCATCGATTTGCAGCAGGCGGAACGGAATATCGTGCGGCGCAACCGGATCTCGTCCAAGCCGGTGGATCTGGGGGTTCGCGGTGATGCCATACGTCTCTGGTACAGCTTTCACAATCAGGTTACCGACAACGTCATTCGCGACTCCCGGGACACCGTGGTCTGGTACTCCAGCGACAATCTGATCGCCCGCAACGACGCCCGCGGCGGACGCTATTCGCTGCATTTCATGTACTCCCAGTTCAACCAAGTCGAGGGCAACCACTACCAGGACAACTCGGTGGGGATCTTTCTGATGTACAGCGACGGGGTCGTGATACGCGACAACTATATTGCCCGGGCAGCCGGGCCCACCGGTATCGGC
>JAHEIA010000289.1 GCA_024639625.1 Chromatiales bacterium | reverse complement strand
TGGGCATGCTGGAAGAACTAGAGAAGGCCCACCTCTACATCGCTCACCTGAACCAGGAGCTGAAGCAGCTGCAGCAAGAGAAGGCGGAGCAAGTCGCGACCCTGGAACAGCGCCTTGCCAAATTGGAGCAAGCCGCCGACTGAGGCGAACGCCGAAGCGGTGACTGGAGAGGCTGGCGGTCGGACGCCAGCCTTTTTTTTGCGGCTTCGTGTAACGAGCCTCAACCCCCAGTGCGGCGGCTGGCCAACGCTTCATCGGCAATTCCCGACAACCTCGCTCGCTATTCAGGGCCTCCCCCAGTCTGCTAGAGTTCTCGTCTGTGGGTAGTCCGAGCGAATGCGGATTGTCCAGGAGCAACGCGGGATGCAACCGCGACAACTGGGCTCCATGCGTCTAGAAGACGTAGAATTTTCGTCACTTGATCCATGAGCAGCGAGATTGCCAAGAAACCGCGGGAGACCTTCAAGGCGCACCCGATCTTCGGATGGACGCTGACACCGGGACATCAGGTGAAGGTCGGCTTCCGGCCCGGCGTGGTACAAACCATCGACGCGCAGGGCAACCGGCACACCCCGCGGGCTCCCGGCGAGCCATCTGCCGGAAAACGGCTTGCCATCTATGGCTGCTCTTTCACCTATGGGACCGGTCTGGCTGACACCGAGACCTATCCCGCGCTGCTGCAACAGGCCCTACCCGACATGCGCGTGCTCAACAAGGGTGTGGGCGGCCACGGTTCGGTTCAGGCCCTGCTGCGGTTTCGCGCGGACATCCTCGACGGTCAGGTGGACGCCGCAATCTTCGGCGTGATCAGCGACCACAGGTACCGGAACCTGCCCCATCCTTACCGCATGAAGTACCATCTTTCACCCGACTGGTACCGCATCGGCGTGGAGCAGGTGCCTCATGCCCGGCTGAACCGTTCGGGCGACATCGACATCGTATTCACGCCGATCTGGCAGCCCAGCCTGCTGCGCATGAACTTCGAGGTCTTCCTTCCCGACGAATATGTCTTGGACCTGGTCACCCTCGGAGTCTTCCGAGAGATACTGGCCTTGGCGAATACCCACCGTATCCCGGTGATCATCGCCCTATTGGACCGGTTTGACCCGCACTTCAACGAACGCATGACCCGCACCTTCAGCGCGGCTTACGACATTTCCACCCCCTACAACGAAACCTATAATTTCCGGCCCGACGACCTTCACCCGAACACCCTGGCCAACCGCTGCTTCGCCGAGCGACTGTTACCCCTCATCCAGGCAGCCTGCACGCAGCCTGTGTCTCCATGACGGACCGGGCGGAACACTGTGTATTGGGTATCTCGGCCTATTTCCATGATTCGGCGGCGGCCCTGGTGGCAGGGGACAAGATCGTTGCGGCCGCTCAGGAAGAACGCTTCACCCGGCGCAAGGCAGATTGGCGGTTCCCCAAGAACGCCGTCGAATATTGCCTGTCCGTCCTTCCCCGCGGGGCTGAACTGGCTGCCGTCGCCTTCTACGAGGATCCATCGCAGAAGCTGGACCGAATCGTACGCAACGCAGCGGCTAATGCGCCGCGGGGTGCCGCCATCTGGCCCAAGACGCTTAGGACCTTACAGGTGCTGAACAAGGCCTTGCCTGAGGAGCTGATGGAGATCCTGCCGGATCCCCGGCGCATCTACTTCTCGCCGCACCACCGCTCCCATGCCGCATCCGCCTTCCATCCCTCACCCTTCGACGAGGCGGCCATCCTGGTCGTGGACGGGGTGGGCGAATGGGCTACGACCTCCCTCTGGCATGGCAGCGAAAACGGCATCGAGCCGGTGCGGGAGATCCGCTTCCCGCATTCCCTGGGCCTGCTCTACAGCGCGTTCACCCAATATTGCGGTTTCCGCGTGAATTTCGGTGAATATAAGCTGATGGGTCTGGCGCCCTTCGGCAGACCCGTATTCAAGAACTTCATCTACAAACACCTAATCGAGGTCGACACCGAAGGCGGTTTCACCCTCAACCTCGACTACTTCGATTTCGAGACCGGCAACAGCACCCTGAGCCCCCTGTTTCACCGGCTCTTCAAATACCCGCCGAGACAGCCCGACGAGCCGATTTCGATGCACTACATGAACGTGGCCGCATCCATTCAGTCGGTGCTCAACGAGGTCATGTGTGCGCTGGCGGAAACGGCACTCCGCCTGACCGGCAGCGCGAATCTTTGTCTGGCGGGCGGGGTTGCCTTGAATTGCGTTGCCAACTCGGAGATGGCGCGTTACACCAAGGGTCTGCGAAGGATCTGGGTGCAACCGGCCGCGGGGGATGCGGGCGGCGCCTTGGGCGCCGCGCTGGACGTCAGCCGTCAACTACCCGGCGCGCGGTCAGACAAAGGCGGCTCAGGGACGGACACCATGGCACACGCCTATCTGGGGCCAGACTACAGCGCACAGCAGATCAGGCAAGCCTTGGAGCAGTATCCACTGGTGTACGAGAGCTACGCCGACGATGAACCCGGATTCAGAACGGCGGTTTCCGAGGCGTTGCAGGGCGGCCATATCGTAGGCTATTTCGACGGCCGCATGGAGTTCGGTCCGAGAGCTCTCGGCAACCGCTCGATCCTGGCGGATCCTCGGCCCAGGGACATGCTGCAGCGCGCCAACAACAAGATCAAGTTCCGCGAAACCTGGCGCCCTCTCGCGCCTGTGGTCTTGGCCGAGCACGAGGCGCGGCTGTTCGACCGCCCGCTCGCGGACCCATACATGCTGTTCGTCTCGCAGCTGAAAGAGACCTATCGCAGCAAACCGAACCTGAACCAGATGCGCGCCCAGGGACTGAGTGAGCTCGCTCAATACCTCAACCGAACACCTTCGAAGTTTCCGGCCATAACCCACTATGATTACAGCGCACGTACCCAGTCGCTGACGCGGGAGGCCAATCCTCGCCTGCATGCCATACTCACGCATTTTTTCGACCACACGGGCTGCCCGATGCTGCTCAACACGTCTTTCAATATTCGGGGTGAACCCATCGTCTGCAGTCCGCTAGACGCGGTCGAGGCCTTCCTCAACACGCACCTCGACCTACTGGCAATCGGCACCTTCCTGGTGCGGAGGGCGGCCCAACCCGACCGTCTGCAAAAACGTATCGGCAAGAAGAAATTCCATGCGGATTAAGGACATCGAGCTCCTCGAACTCTTCCTGGAGACCGTCTGTGAGGCTTCGGAGAGCCAATCACAAGACGACGACGCGGGTACTACTGCGCTGACGGTGCCGGGCCCTGAGGCGAACCGGGCCTGCTCGATGGAGCAACAGCTCGGTAACCGAGCGAACCTGATGGAGCAGCTGGCCGACCGCTACGCGGCGAGCGGGCAATCCAAACTGGCACTCGCCACGCGGCGGCTCGCCAGGGCATTGGAAGAGGACCACCTGCTGTCATCGGACGACGGCGACCGCCACCAGCGCCTGCTGGATTATGTTTACCCGGTGGTCTGATGCCAATCTCCCGAAAACTGGCGCCACCCTACTCTGCTACCCCGGGATCAGCGGCCTCCCTGCGCTGGCGTTTCGCGGGCGACCGGCGCCAGGCAACCTCGCTGATGCCGACCAATCGCGGATTCAGAAGACCGCATGAACGCTGACGCGGTTCTCATCCTCGGCATGCACCGCAGCGGCACTAGCTGCCTCACCGGCAGTCTCGAAGCGGCCGGCCTGTATCTGGGCGAGGTGTTTACGGCCAATCCGCATAACCGGAAAGGCAATCGCGAGAACGCCCGAGTGATGGATCTGAATACAGCCGTTCTTCGGCACAGTGGCGGCGATTGGGACACACCGCCGACGTCGCTATCCTGGACGGAAACCCACGCGCAGGAACGCAACGCCATCATAGAGACGTTGCGACGAGAGCAGACCTCAGCCTGGGGCTTCAAAGACCCGAGACTGACCTTCACCCTGCCGTTCTGGCGGGAGGCGGTTGCCGCGCCACGACTCGTCGCGAGCTTCCGCCACCCCAACGCCGTAGCTGCATCGCTGGAGGTACGCAACCGATTTGCCCGTGAGGATTCGCTGCAACTTTGGACGCGGTACAACCTAGAGCTGCTACGCCACCTGGATGCGTCACCCTTTCCTGTTCTCTGCTTTGATGTAACCGAGGAGCAATATCTAACCGATTTGGACCGATTGTGCCGCGCACTCAGGCTCAGTCCCTTGGGTCAGCGCGCGCCCTTTTTCGACACCAGGCTACGTCGGCATCGAATGAACCACGATGATCGGGCCCTGCCCAAGCAAATCGCGGAGATCTATGCCAGGCTGTTGGGCTTCTATCGGCGTCAATTCGATGCCTAGAACGGGTACGCAATCCGCCTCCCGCCGCTGCGCTTCCGGAAACAGAAGACGTCCAAGGGCACCCGCCAAGTGCTCGCGTCACCCCTTATATGCTGACACAGCTTTGAGTCGACTCCATGCCGGAGGATCGAGAGCGCTGCTGCTGCCGGTTCGGATGGGGCGAGGGGCAGTCCAGCAACCGACCTCATGGAGTTCGAAATGCCACTCCTGAACAAGGGACAGCCGCTGCTCTCAGTAGTCGTTGTAATCCACAACATGGAGTCCGAGGCAGAGAACACGCTGCTGTCGCTCGCTACGACCTACCAGAGGGAAGTAGGCGCCGACGATTACGAAGTGCTGGTGATGGACAACGGCTCGGACCCCCCGTTTCCAGAGAGCAAGCTGCGCGGCCTGGGGGGCAATTTTTCTCTGCACTACATCAAGGACGCCCCGCCTACCCCGTTAGCTGCTCTCAACCTGGGCGCTGCCCTCTCGCGCGGACGTTACCTCGGACTGATGATCGACGGCGCGCGCAT
>JAHEIA010000012.1 GCA_024639625.1 Chromatiales bacterium | reverse complement strand
GGGTGTCTGCGCGCAAGACAAGCCGATACCATACCCGAGACTAGCCACGCCACGGGCACCAGGATCAGCGCCAGACCGATCAGTCCGAAGTCCACGGCGAATTCTAGGTAGTCATTGTGGGCATGATCGTAGTAAAGATCGATCAGACGCTGACCTTTGTAACTCGGATACATCCACTGATACCCGCCGCCGCCGACCCCGAACAAGGGCCGATCGCGTACCATCGCCAGCGTTTCCCCCCAGACCCGGAGCCGTTCGGAGCCTTGCGGACCGACGTCCGAAAAGCGACCCTCCAGGTTGCCCGAGCCCAGCCAGATCAGCGCGCCGGACGCGAGCACCAGCAAGAGCGCGCCAACGCGCAGCTCCCGGGTCACCCGCCGAGCCCGCAAGACGCTCAGCACCACCGCAGTTCCCAGGCCGAGGACGAAAGCCAGGATTGCCCCCCTGGAATGGCTCAGAATCAACGCCGCCGCCATCACGAGAGCGCCGGCATACAGCAGCGCGCCAGGCGCCAGCAAAAGGTGCAGCGTCTGGCGAAACCCGGCACGCCAACCGGGATGCTCCGCCGTTCCTTGGGGCAGTATCGTTAAGAGTCCTAGACCGAGGGCGAGTGTCATCCCAAGATGAGCGCCGAAGTGGTTGCGGTTGACAAAGGTCCCGGTCACCACATGATGCCCCGTCGTATTGGGCTGCCAAAAACCGAAGGAGTTTCCCGACAAATACACCGCGAGCCCGTAAAGACTCTCGGCCAGACCCACTCCGGCCAGTGTTGCCACCAGCAGCAGCAGGCGCCGGCGGCTGTCGACCACGCTTACGACCAACAGCAATAATCCCAGGTAGGCGGCATTCCGCAGCAACAGCCCTTCGGCGGCCGCGATGTCGATCGCAATTGCGGGAACCACCGAGACACCCGCTCCTTCGGCCGAGACAATAACGGCGTAAGTCTGCGCCGCGATCAGTTGCAACAGCTCCTGCGGCAGAGGGACCGTCAGCAGCCATTGATAGACAAGCCAGACGGCGAGCAGCCCAAGGGGCCAGCGGATCGTACGCAGGGCACGGGATGCCTGCCACCCCCCCACAGCCAAGCCAAAGGACCATATTGCCAGCAACAAGAACACGGCCGCCTCGAACAGCGACCACGACCAGGGACGGTTGCTGCCGAGCGGGAGCGGCAACCACGCGAGTACCGCCAGCAACGCGAGAAACAGGCTGCGCGGCGCTCGGCGGCTGCCGGAATCGCCCGGATGGGCCATGACGTCGCTGCGGTGCTCTCCGCTCACCCGCCCTCGTCCTCAGGGAGTCTTCGAAGGGCCGCGAACCGACTGGGCCTCGGGAGGTTCCAGCACGGACTCCAGATAATCCAACCAGGCATGGCGTTTCGCCAGCCGCGTCAGATCACCGCGTACCGAGGGAAACAGGGCGGCGCGGCGAATGGCACCCCACGCCTGCAGTTGCAGATCGCCGGGCAAGCGATCCCAAGCCTGCATGCTCAACCAGGCCGCGCTACGCAACACGTCCGCCTCCCAGGGTCCCCATTGTAGCGACCTACGAAACGCCTGGAGGGTCGGCGGGTCGGGCCCGTCGCTCGCAAAGCGGTTGACCGCCAGCTCTGACCAGGCGTAGGCCCAGGTCGGTCGCCGGCCGAGGGCGTCCCCAATCAACGACTCGGCGCTGCGGCGATAATCGAGGGCAACGGCCGACTGCGAAGCTTCCCGCTCGGCTCGGCGTCCCTGCCACAGCCCCTGCGAGAAGACGTAATCTGCATTGCGCGGGGCCAAATCACGCGCCTGACGCAGCAGGTCTTCCCCCCTCGTCCACCAATACTGCGCCATCCTGGATTCCGGTTCGCGCTCCCAGCGCTCCAGCAGTTTCTGTGCCGCCAACGCATCAAGATCCGCCCAACCGAGCCTTGCAGCGTGAAGCGCGACGAGAAGTAACGAGATACCCGCTGCCACGTAGAGGAAACGTGCGATTAGGCTGAATCCCAAGGCCTGCCTTTGGCTGTGGCGGCGGACAGGGCGTGCCCGACGAGAACTGGTCATCTTCCGATTCTTTTCCGTCTAGTGCAGTGATGCGGCCCGTTGACCACCGCATGCCGGCGGATTTCGGTTATTCTAACGGCGGCCGGCCAAGCTTACACTAAGCATACCCGATGCGATCGACTCACCTTGAGACACTGCGGCAACTAGCGAGAGAAGACGCCCTGAAACTGCGTGTGCGGGGCGCTTGTATGGCGCCGCTGATCGTAGAAGGCGCAAGCGTAGAGATCACCGGTCACCCGCGGTATTGGCCGGGGGACGTGATCCTTGCGTTGTCCCAAAACCGCCAATGGCTCCTGCACCGTGTCATTGGCTGCTATTTCAAGCGCGGTCGCATCTGGATATTGACCCAAGCCGATGCGCGAGCACGGCCGGACGCGGCGGTGAGCGCCGAACAGATCCTCGGCCGGGTCTGCGGTGGTGACTGCGATCCGCGGATCTACCAGGTACCGCTGGGCCACCGCCTGCGAGCGATATGGCGCTTCGTGTGCTTTCTCTGCGGCGCGGTGGTCTCGAGCACCCGCGGAAGGAGAACCTCTGCCCAACCACGTTCTGGGCATTTTAGTCCCATGACAGAGGTTGTATCATTTTGGGATCCGGCAACCCGGCGGATCCGGACCGGCGACGGAACGGATTCGATATAACACTGGGAAACCCGCGAGCGGTGAGATCGGAGTGCGGCGCAGCGGATCGCTTTGGAGGATTTCTACCATGAACAAGGCCGCAATCGCCTGCCTTCTCGGGATATCTCTCACGGGCGCGAACGCCCGCGCAGAGACCCCCGCGGATTTTTTTGTCGAATCCGACCGCTTCGACAGCGAAGATGTTATACCGGGCAGCGAGATCGGCCGCTACCAGTATGCCTATGTGAAGTGGATGCTCGAAAGCGACTATCCGATTCCTTCGATCATGCTGCATTCGATCAACCGGGGGATGAGCATCAGCGACGTGGTATACCTCTTGACCCTGACGGACACGACCCAGGCACAGCTGATCTATGACAGCGCGATGGACCTGCTCCCCCAGCTGCCAAGCTGGGCCTGCCAGGACAATGCGAGCCTCACCGGGCGTTATTTCCCACGCTACCGTGCCGAGGATCTCGATGGACAGCCTAGCGTCCGGGCGGTAGCGAACAAGTATTTCGAGTCCGGAGCGCGCTTGTCCCCATTCCCTCAGTGGCGCACGGGTAAGGGGCACTTCGATGCATCCACCGCTGAACTGATCGAGCTGGCGGAGCAAGAGCAGAAAGATGACGGCCAAGAGGTCTGGTGGTACCAACCGGGCGATGCCCGTATCGCGGAGAACGCCCCGGTCTTCGTCTCCCTGTACCCTGAGAACAAGCTGATCGCGGTGGATGCCGGAATACGGCAGCTCCAGGGCCTGCAACGAGCAGGGCAAACCCGAACCCCAGTGGTGATTGTCTACAATCGGCCCGGCTTCATCCCCACCAGCGCGGTGGGAAAGGCCGCGGATTCGGCTGCCGCCCAAGGCCAAGCTGCGGATGACCGGATCACGGCGCGAGACGTCATCGACCGCTACCTAAAGAGCAGCGACAAGGTTACTCCGGTACGCGAGAGGCGCGCCGGAGATTATCACATCATGGCGCAGACGGACGAGATCGCGGGGCTGTTCGATCTGCCGCAGCAGGCGCACGTCCCAGCCGAGCGCTGGAATCAGCTGCGTGACGATATGCAGCAGTCCGGATTCGGCAACCCTTTGCAGATCACCGTGCACGGGGACTCCGGTCGAACCTGGGCAAAGGACCCCGAAAGGGTAAGCGTCGCGCAGAGTCTCGGGATCAAGCAGATACCTACCGTGTTCTTCTTCCACGAACTGCGCCGCTGGCCTTGCGGCATCCCCTCCGCCTGTGACACCGCGGTATGCAATGCGGCGGTCGCTGCCGGCGCCAGTCCCGGGATCTGCAGCAAACAAGACGCCCTGAGAGGCAGGGGCCAGGGATTCCCGCGCAGTCGTGGGGCCGCCTTGGCGAGCCCATCCTGAACCGAGCCTGCTACGCACCCACTGCGACGGACATTGGGGGCGGGCCTACCGGGTTGCATAGTTTCGCATCGCACGCGGAAACGACCGCGAGTTCGGCTTTGGTCATCCTGTCCTCCGCACAGCCGCTATGAGTAGCGAACTCACCCATTGGTTCTGCCGCTGTCTGAGTGCAGCAGCGCCGGGAAAATCCGCGGTGCCGGCTCCTTTTCCTCGCTCCGCCGACGAGACAATGGCCCTGCTGCAGGAGCACGGGATACAATATCTGCTCTGCCGCGCACTCCGGGGCACGGCGGAGTGGGATGCTCTCCCCGATACGCTGCGCGCGTGGCTTACGGCGGAATGGCGCAACGCAATCGCCCTCGACATCCTGCGCCAAGAGGAACTGCGCAGAGTTCTCGACGCGTTCGCCGAGCAAAATATCTTCCCGGTTGTGATGAAGGGCGGCGCCCTCGCCCACACACACTATGCCGACCCCTCCCTGCGACCACGGGTGGACACGGACCTGCTCCTGGGGCAGGCGCCAGACGAGCGCGTAGGCAGTGTGCTCGTCGGGTTGGGCTACGAGCTGTCTGGTGACCGGGGGGAACACTGGGTCAACCGCCAATTCAACGCGTGGCGACGGGACAGGCACGGGGTTACGCATACCCTGGATCTGCACCGGGCGATCAGCAATCGGGCGCTTTTCGCTCGCGCGCTCGGCTACCAAGAGGTAGCGGCACGGGCCGTTCCGCTGCCGGCCCTCGGCGGGCAAGCGCGCGCACTGCACCCGGTCGACGCCCTGCTCCTCGCCTGCATGCACCGTGTCGCCCACACCGATCCCCGGGAGCGCGATCGTTTGATCTGGCTCTATGACATTCACCTCCTGTACCGGGGGTTGTCCGCGCAGCAAGCGGATCGATTCGCTGCCTTGGCCCGGGAGAAAGGGGTCGCTGCCGTCTGCCTCGACGGCCTGCACAAAGCTCGGGAGTATTTCGAAACGACGATTTGCGACAGAATGCTACAGCAGCTCTCGACCGCTGCCCGATCCGATCGCTCGCGGCGGCTGCTGCAGGCCGGGCCAGCCAGCGTCGATTGGGTGAATCTGGGCTCGATCGAAGGCCTGGCTAACAAATGGCGCTTCCTGCATGAGCTCGTGCTCCCCCCCGCCCACTACATGCGTAGGAAGTATCCCCATGCGGCCCGCTATGCGCTGCCTTTCCTGTATCTACGTCGGGCAGCCACGGGGGCCTTGCACCGCGCACGCGGCATGTATAGAACGCGCAAGCCCTGACCAGAGGTGATCACGCCGTAAAGACCCTCTGGCCCGCGCGAAACAAGCCCTTTCGCAAGGACGTGGGCAACCCCTGGGTTGCTTGCCTAGACACCTGGACACCGGTCGCGCTATTGCCTGGTGAAGTGAATTTTTGTCAAAGATGTATGGAATAATTGCAGGGTAATTTATATCCTATGGGGTAATCCTAAAGCAGGTTGGGATAGCAAGAAATTGGCTGGGACGCCGGAAAATAATTCGACTAGCATTCCGGACCGCTCCCAAACCTCGTGCGACTGACACTCGACCAGAAGCAGACCAGACAAAGCACCCGACCGACAGCGCGCCTGCGCGTGCTAGTGGGTGGCTGTCTGCTGGCAGGCCTGGGATCCGCCCTGGGGCAGATCCCAACCCAGCGCGACGTGGAGATCCCGGTGGGAGCGATGGCGGCCTATCCGATACTGACCGTCTCCGGAGGGTACCACAACAATCTTTACGACCAGGAAGGAAATCAGCAAAGCTCCTGGGCGCTGTTTTTGCGTGGCGGGGCCGGTGTGCAAGGCGAGCGTCGCGGCCATCTCTACGGGATGGAATATGTGGCCGATATCGGTCGTTATGCCACCGCGTCGCAAGACGACTTCGTAGACCAGCGGTTCACCCTCTACGGAGGACACGCATTCAGCCTGCGCAACAACATCGACGTCGGCGCCGAGTTCGTGCGGGGACACGACGCCCGCGGCGAGGAGGACCCCACTCTCGGCAGCCGTCACTCTGTCGACGCGGACGAGCCCGACATCTGGAACCTTTTTCAGACCGGGGGTAGTTATGTCTACGGCGCCCCGGGTGCGCGCGGCAGCCTCGATCTGAGCACCTGCTGGAGTTGCCTGCAATACACCAACAACGACCAGGAATTCCGCGATCGCAATATCTTCGATCTGGGCGGGACCTTTTATGCCCGGGCCTCGCCGAAGACCCGTGGTTTGTTGCAGGTCATCTACAGCGATTACGACTACACGAACCAGGACGAAACCCCGGATTTCCTGCCCGACCGCGGAAGTCTCGACAGCACCGAGATGCGCTATCTCGCCGGCGTGGAATGGGATGCCACAGCGAAGACCAACGGTACCTTCCGGTTCGGTTGGCTGGACAAGAACTTTGACAAATCCAGCGACCGGGAGGACTACAGCGATCCGATCTGGATGGCGCACGTATTCTGGACCCCGCGCTTCACCGATCAGTTCGGTCTCGGCTACTCGCGCAACGTCTACGAGAAGCTGTACTATGACGAGGTGCACGACGACGATTTTGTCCAGGTGGCATTGGCCAAGGCATCGTGGAATCGGAGTTGGGGGCCGCGCTTGTCGAGCGGGGTCAATCTTTACCGCGCCTGGGACGACTATACGCCGAGCGGGCGCTCAGATGACCGGTACGGCGCCGGCGCTACCGTCCGCTACGTACTGAATCGGTGGGCAACGATAGGACTCGGGTACTGGTTCCAGAAGCGGGACTCCAGTCTTCCCGAGCACGACTACATCGACCGACGGTTTGCCCTGGACTTCAGCATCAACGGGTTGATGACCTGGGGGGCCAGGGCCTCGCGGGCCTGTCGGATCCGCGGCTCCGGAGTGGCGCCGAGCATTTTCTATTAGGGAACATTCGCCGCGCGCGGCGAACCATCGGCCAATCTCGCTGCAGAGCGCGATCGAGCCGCTCTTCAGGCGCCTTCGCGATTCGATTATCATTCGATGACAGTACACATCCCCGGGGCATTGGTTCCCGGAGCGGCAGATAGATCGATGTTCGAGACAAACCGAAGCATGCGCAATACCCCTCATCCCGACCGGGCCGCCATTTCTTCTCAGGAATGGCTCCGCTGCACGCTTGTCGTCCTCCTCTTGCTCGCATTGCCCATTCGTGAGGCCCCCGGGCAACCCACGGAATATCGCTTAGGCAAGGGCGACGTCGTGCAGATCTATGTCTTGGGGGAAGAAGACCTGAGCGTTCAGGTCAAGGTCACGGACGATGGCAACATCTTCTATCCGTTGCTCGGCGAGATCGAGGTGGAGGGCATGACGCCCGACGAACTGGAGCGCACAATCACGCAGTTGCTGAAGGGACCCTATCTGATCGACCCCCGAGTCACTGCATCCATGCTCAAGTACCGCCAATACTTCATCGAGGGCGAGGTTGAGAACCCGGGTGGCTACGCGTACGTGCCCGGCTTGACCATTCGCCAGGCAATCACTAACGCGGGAGGGTTTACCGACCTGGCATCGCGCAGCCGAATCTACCTGGTACACGAAAAAGCTCCGGAGGAGTCGCGGAAAAAAGTCACCCCGAACGACCCGGTGTCTCCCGGAGACACCATCACCATCCAGGAAAGCTTCTTTTGATGAATAGCGGAAAACCGCAAAGCGGCGGGCTCCCAGCCCCCTTTTTTGCGGACTCCGAACATTTCGAAGATGACCAGCGCCTGGACCTGCTCCGCTACTGGCGCGTCCTGCTGAAATACCGCTGGGGAATCCTCAGCCTCGCGCTCGCCGCCGGCATCCTGGCAGCCGTGTATGCATTTTCCCTAGAACCCCGATACCAGGCCTCGGCGACTCTGCTTTTCGAGCCGAAGACCTCGCGCTACGCCCCGATCCAGGATGTGGTGGCGGCGGAAATCTATCAAGTCTACCGCGCCCAACAGTATTTCGAGACCCAGCAGGCCATCATGCGCTCACGCAACTTCGCGGAAAAAGTGGTCGACACGCTGGAGCTCGGGAGCCACCCCTATTTCGACCCCGCGCTGCGCCAGCCGAGCCGGGCCCGGCTGCAGATCGACTGGCGCGCATGGCTTCCCGACTGGATCCCCTGGCTGCTGCCCGAGTCGCCGCTACAGGCAGAATTGCCATCCCCATCGGCCCGCAGGGAGGCGGCGATCGCCGCGATTCAGCAGGGGCTTTCGGTGGCTCCGGTACACGATACCATGTTGATGGAAATCGGCTTCCAGTCGCGCGACCCGGAATTTGCCGCCGAAATGGCGAACGCCGTTGCGGATCTGTTCATCGATTACGATCTGGAATCCAGGCTCGACACCCTACGCAAGGCCACCGCATGGTTGACCGAACGCACCGCCGGGTTGCGGGAAAGCCTACAGGATTCGGAGCTCGACCTGCAGCAGTTCCGCGAACAGCAGGAGCTGTTCAATTTGGAGGGCGGGAGCAGCATCCTCGGGCGTCAGGTGGAAGACGCCTTCACCCGCCTGACCGAGACCCGCAACGAGCGCCTGCGGCTCGAGTCGCTGTATCGGGACATCGAGCGACTGCGCAATTCTTCCCCTCTTGAGGCAGCCAACCACCCCACCCTGCTGAAATACGATGGCGTACGCGCGGCGAAGACCCTGGAAGCGGAGGTGCAGCAGGAGATCGCTCAGCTGAACAAGCGCTATGGCCCCAGACATCCCAAGATGCTCCATGCGCAAGCCGAGCTCGAAGGGGCGCAAAGCCAGCTGAGCAAAGAAGTAGCAATCGTGTTGCAGGGGGCGGCCAAGGAATACGATTCGGTGCGCAAGCGCGAGGCCGGCCTGGAGCGCGAGTTCAACCGCCTGAAGCAGGAAGCGCAGGAGGCGGACCGAAAGATGTCCCGATTGCGAACCCTCGAGCGCGGCGTGGATGCGGATCGGGAATTGTATGATCTTTTTCTCACACGCTTCAAGGAAACCAATTTCGCCACCGACGTCGACACGCCGAATGCCCGCATCATCGACCAGGCGCTGGTCCCCGGAGCCCCGGTCTGGCCGAATCCGCAACGTATCGTCCTGATCACCGTCTTGGGGGCACTGTTCGCGGGAATCATGCTCGCACTACTTGTGGAGTACTTGGACAACACCCTGAAGAACAGCGAGGACGTAGAAGAAAAACTAGGTCTGCCCCTGCTCGGCAGTCTGCACCTCATGCGCCGCCGGCGCGGCAAGTCCCCGACGCCCCCCGAGCGTATGTTCCTCGAGGACGGCAAGTCCAACTTCGCGGAGGCGATTCGCACCATCCGCACCGGAGTCGTGCTCTCCGGCCTGGACAACCCGCACAAGATCGTCGCCGTCACCTCTACCCTTCCGGGGGAAGGCAAAACCACGGTGTCGATCAACCTGGCGATCGCTCTAGGGCAGCTGGAGAAAGTATTGCTTATCGATGCCGACATGCGCCGGGCGTCGATCGGCCCGTTGTTCGGTTTCGACAAGTCGAAACCCGGGTTGTCCGAGCTGGTCGCCGGGAGCAAGGAGACGGCGCAGTGCATTCATCACCTCGACGCGGCGAACCTCGATGTGCTTCCAGCCGGAACCATTCCCCCCAACCCCCAGGAACTGCTCTCCTCGCAGCGTTTCAAGGAGCTCCTGCTCCGCCTCTCCGAGCATTACCAGCGCATCGTAGTCGACACCGCGCCGACCCAAATGGTCAGTGACCCCATGCTGGTCGCCAGCCAAGCCTCGGCAATACTGTACGTCGTGCGGGCCGACGCGACTCCGTATCAGCTCGCGCTCGGCGGCATCCGGCGTCTGCGGCAAGTGAGCGCGCCTTTGGTAGGGGTGGTGCTGAATCAGGTGAATTTGCGCAAGACGGGGCGCTACCCGGGGTACGGGCGCTATGGCCGTTATGGCCGTTACGGGGGCTACCCCTCATCCGATCACTACGGTCCCTACGCAAACAACACTTGATCGCCGAGACCGGCTGTCGGCAAGCCGAGTACTCGGTGAGAGCGATGCCCCAGGAAGCGGACACCCGCAGCAGACCCAGAGAGGGGTGCAACCTACTGCGGAAAGGCGCGGGTGCCGAGCGGGGACCCGCCCTTTGCCCTCCCGATTAGGCCGCGGCCTCCCGTTCCCTGGGCCCAGCTGGGTGCCCGGCCCGCCGGGTCGGGAAGTTAGTAGGTGAGCAGTTTGGGCAGTTTCTTTGCCTGTTGAACCCAGTCGTCGACCATACCCGCGGTCGGTGGCCGCTTCGTCAGCTGCTGCTCTTGGTTCACTTCGATCATCTTCGCATGCAGGTTATCCGGGCGGCGTTTGGCCAGTTCTTTGACCGTATCCACACCCGCATTCTCCAGCAGGTCCGAAAACACGCCGGCGATCCCCTTGACGCGCGACAGGTCTGCCCGGTTCGCTAGTTCCAGCACCTCTTTTGCATCGACCCCCATTTGTTCCGCGAGACCCTTGCGCTTCGCCGGAGTCTTTGCCGCAGCTAGCAGTTTCTCGCTGTTGCCGATGCCCTGAGCCTTCATCTTCTCCACCAACGCCGGAGTGATGCCCTTGAGTTGCTTGATCGAGATCGCCGCCATTTGTTTCCCCTTCTGGAACAATCACTGTATTGTTCGTGCGGCTGCCAACGACCGCACCCCTGGTGTTCTCCCTTGCCAAGACTAGGCAGGGAGTATCCTCCGTGCAACAGGACGCAATCAATATTTACATTGACCCGCGGCCGTCGTCCATCGGGAACGCTCCATCGGTGCGGTTTGTGTGAGCCGTTGCAGCACTTGCGAAATTCCACACCTCTTTTACAATCCATACACTGCCGTCAATTCGAGCGAACCCCTATGCGTCTTTCCCCCCGTGTACTCGTAGTGCTCCGGTGGTTCTCTCTCGCGTCCGCGCTACTTGCGCTGCCCAGCCGCAGCACCGCGGCGATGCTGGCCGACGAGTTGGAAGAACTCGCTGAGAAATTTCACTTCGAGATCGTGGGGGCCGAGTACATCGAAGATGAAGCAGCGATTGCGACCACGGGTTCTTTGTATAATCGGCTTAACGATCTCCTGTTCGAATACAACCACATCGTCCTGCGCGCGCCGAATCAAGGCGTGAAAAAGATCATCGTACTGGGACGCAAACAGCCGGCGCCGGAAATGCCGCCCGACGCAGAGTCCACCCAGGATACGGCAACCAACACCAGCGAGATCCCTACGCAGCGCCAGGGCGCTCACCATATTGTCACGGCGACCTTAGTTGGCGCGGGCGGCCAGCAATTGTCGCAGAAACTCATGGTAGATACCGGCGCCAGCTTCGTCGTGCTGCCCCAGTCCAGCGGCCCGGCCCTCGGCTTCGACCTGTTTCAGCTACCCGAGCAGCAGATCCAGACGGCGAAAGGCGAACATGCCGCACGCGTAGGCAAGTTGCAGGCCCTCACGCTCGGCAAGGAGACAGTGAACGATGTCCAAGTCGCATTTATCGAAGACGGTCTCGTGGGCAACACCGCGCTGTTGGGAATGAATGTGCTATCGCGCTTCCGCATTACGCTCGACGACGAAAAAAACGTCCTCACGCTGGAGCCTCCCAAGGAAAACGAAGACCCGGCCAAACCCTAGATCGATGGCCTCGAAACCGGTTTGCAACACCGGGCAGAATTCCCTATCCTCTCGACTCACGATCATTCTGGAGCGATCGATTTTATGTCCGAGACAGCAGTAGACTTCGATACCACGAACACCTGTAAGGCAGTGGTCAAGGAATCGACCCGGATTACCCCCGCGTCGACCGATGAGGTGCGACACATCGTCCTCGAGGTGGAAGATCCGGCATTCCGTTTCGTCGAGGGCCAAACGATCGGTGTGCTGGTACCGGGTCCGCACGAATTTGGCAACCCGTATCACCACCGCCGGTATTCGATCGCCAACGCACGCGCGTCGGATACCGGGGACTCCGGGGTGCAGGTATCGATTCTGGTGCGGCGTTGTTTCTATGTCGACGAGGTGAGCGGCGAACGCTACCCAGGAATCGCTTCCAATTATCTTTGCGACGCGGCAACCGGGGATCAAGTCACCTTGACGGGCCCCTACCGCAGTCCGTTTCGTATCCCGTCCGACCCAAACAGCAACTTGCTGATGATCGGTATCGGCACCGGCATTGCTCCGTTCAGAGGCTTCGCGCAGCGGATCTACAGCGAAAAGTCATTCTGGAAAGGCCAGGTCCGCCTGTTCTATGGCGCACGGACGGGCATGGATCTGTATTACATGAACGACCTCAACGACGACCTCGCCAACTATTACGACGAGGCCACGTTCAAGGCCTTCCAGGCACTGTCCTTGCGACCCCTGTCCCGTCCGGACCAAGCGCTGCAGGACATGCTTGCGGAAAACGCGGCCGAGGCCTGGGAACTGATCCAGCAACCACAAACTTACGTCTACCTGGCCGGTATCGACCGGGTTCAAGAAGCGCTGGACAAGACCATGATTCAGGCGGCAGGTTCGGAAGAGCTGTGGGAGAGCACGAAGGCGCGCCTGAAACAGGAAGGCCGCTGGGCGGAATTACTCTACTCCTGAGCGAACCCTGCACGTCCGCATGCCCGGTCCCAGACGGCCACCGGGCGGGTAACTCGGCATTCGTTCAATCCGGTTTCGATTGCGGGTGCGCCGGCTGTTCGTCGACCTGCTTGCGCTGGCGCAACCGCTCGATCAGCTCCTGCTCCTTCTTCGCGAAATAGGCATCTTCCTTGGCCTTTTCCCGGCGTCTTATGGCATCAGCGTAATTCGCCACCCTACCCCCTCACCAGACGGACATTCAAATCGCGCGCCGTCCTAGTCCTAGCGGGACAGCAGGCGCTCCTGTCGATAATGGGATTCGCGGACATCATTGGAGATTCAACACGGGACTCGAGGCAGTCGCCGGCTCCAGGGGAATCGTCACGAAGGCGTGCTCCTCGCGGATGTGGCAAGCCATGCATTCGCTGTTGAGCTTGCGAAATGCCGCCTGGAAGGTCTCCCAGTCGCCGCTGCCGACCTGCTCGTGGAGCCAGGGGAAAAGACTCTGCCGGAACTGTTCGGCCGACGCCGCGCGGTTCGGCCGAGCGAGGGCAACCGTATTGATCAAGGCCTCTATCTCCTCCGCCTGGTAGGCGGCGAAATCCCACTTTTGCAACTTCGCGGCCCAATACAGGTTCTTGTACCTTTCACCCATTTCGATCATCCAATGCGAGGTGCCGGGCACCAGACGCACCAGAGCCTCCAGCTTTTCCTGTTCCGAACCCTGCTTCCTCCAGTCATTGAGGTCAGCCGAACCGGCAAGCAAAACACCTGCACTCAGCACTGACGCCAGGACCCACAGCACCCCGATACGTCTCATCTCCTTCGCTCTCCCGTCGCGTCGCATCGCCTGCACAACAGCGCCCCTATTCGGCGAATTCCAGGCGCTCCTGCACGGCCTCCAGGGCCGCCGAAGCGCAGGCTTGGTCACGTTCTCCACCAGGCGCGCCGCTGACCCCGACCGCTCCGACGAGGGCCCCTGCCGCGCGAATCGGCATGCCCCCCTGAAGCATTAGAATACCTGCGACATGGTTCATCTCCTGGCGGATGTCGCCCCGATTATCGCGGAACTCGCCGGAAGCGATTCCCGACAGGATCACGGCGTTGGCCTTGCGCTCCGCAATCTCGAGGGTAAATCGGCTGGCCAGCAGGTCACGCATGCTGACGACCGGGATCCCGCTGCGGTCCACCACCACGGCCGCGACCTGATAGCCGGATTCCCGGCAACTTTCCACCGCCGCTTGGGCGACGTCACGCGCCAGTTCCATCGCCATTTGCTTACTGTTCACAATGTCCGCAGCGCCGGCGACCCCGGCGACCGCCCACAGGTACGACAAGGCGACCGCTGCACGGAGGTTTCTGCCGCAGCCGCGTAATGACTCCCCGCTTCTTGCTTCGAGACCCAAATCCAAACTCCGCTCCACTTCACCGACAACAAACCCCGCCGCAGGGCCCGTACGCTACGCTCGACATGCCGCAGCGTCACCCAGACACTTACTTTACCGCCTCGATCCCGCACAGCAAACCCCTTCCTGAGCACCCAGGACTTTCAGCCTGTTCTTCACCGTTGTCCAATCGGTAATGACCGAACCATTGCTGCGTATTCGGGATGCGATTGCAGGAGCGTCTGCGGCAAGGATACCGCAGTCGAGCTACAAGTTCGTATTCACCGCGGATTTTGCAGCCCCATCCCGGACGCACAAATGGCGTACGGGCCGTTCACTTGGGGGCCCGGCTGCATCTTCCGGGGTAATGAGGAACCCTCTTTCCGACGCAGTCTCGGCTCCGTGGGCAGGGGCCGGAGCCGAAGCCGAAGCCGAAGCCGACACTGTACATACTCCTGCCGACCGAGGGGACCCACGATAGGCGGCAGGGTTACGGCGAGGGCGGGGCCGAGCGGCTGGCAGCAACGACCGGCTCTTTGGCCAGATCGCATGCCTGGTACAGACAGCATCCGGCGCAGACGGGTTGTTTGCGGCACCGGTGCTTTGCATGGCGCACGATCAAGGCATGGTATTCCTGCATAACCCTCACATCGGGCCCCAGGGCCTTTTCGAAACGCCGGCGCAGCCGCTCGTAGGTTTCGTCCCCCTGGATCACGCCGAGCCGGGAAAAGACGCGGCGGGTATAGGCATCGATCACGAAGAACGGGCGCTGGAGTCCGTACAAGAGGATATCGTCCGCGGTCTCCGGACCGATACCACCGACCGCCAGCAGTAGGTCACGAAGCTCCCGATCCGGCAGGGCGCTGAGCGCTTCCAGACTACCGTGGGCATCAAGAAACAAACAGAGATTGCGCAGCCGGCTCGCCTTGACGTTGAAATAGCCTGCGGGACGGATCACCCTTGCCAATGCCGCAACCGGACAGCGAAGCATTGCGTCCGGCTGCAGCAGGCCGGTCTGTTTGAGATTCGCGATCGCCTGTTCGACATTGGACCAGGAGGTATTCTGCGTGAGGATCGCCCCAACCATGACCTCGAACGGGGTCTCGCCGGGCCACCAACCTTGGGTCCCGTAGCAGCGCAGCAACAGGTCGTAGACGGCGCGCAGAGGCTTCGCCGCCAGGGCGTCGCGGCACCCTCCCGTCAACCGGCAGCCTCGGGGCGGACGGCACGCCACATCAGGTGTCCTTTCGGCGCACCCGACTGTGCTTGCCCGGCCGCTTCGCCCCAGCCGCGCCACGCGGTCCGGAAGTCGCTTTCGCCGATTTTCCGGCGGCTGCCCCACGGTAGGTCGCGCTAGCATTGCGTTGCATCTTGCTGCCGCTGCGCGGCGCCGCGGGGCTTCGTGGCATCCGGTCCTGCAGATCCGTGGCTTCCAGCAATTGATGCAGTTCATCCCCCTGCAATTCGCGCCAGCGCCGCCGGCGCTGCCCGCTGCCCAACGCCACATTGCCGAAGCGCACCCGGATCAGCCGGCTGACGCGCAGACCAACCGCTTCCCAGAGGCGCCGCACCTCGCGCTGCCGTCCTTCGCGGATCACCACGTGATACCAGCGATTGGCCCCCTCTCCCCCGGAGGCGACGATGTCTTCAAAA